>NZ_JADDKI010000260.1:0-6282 GCF_015356725.1 Dietzia sp. SYD-A1 | reverse complement strand
GAGGATGTCGTCCGCGAGTCGGAGGGCGGGTGATCGAGGTGACCGAGGGACGTTCCCCGGGCGAGCGGGGCGGCGACAGCGTGACGCTGGACCGGGCCGAGCTCGCGCGACTGCGCGACGCCGTCGACGAGGGTGCGCGCACGGACCGCGAGAAGTCGGTCAAGATCGACGCCCTCGGCGCCCGCAACGTCCGACTCGCCGAACTGCTCAAGGAATCCCGCGATGAGCTGCAGGTCCTCAAGGGCGAGGTCGAACGGCTCGGCACGCCCCCGAGTACCTACGGAATCGTGCTGCAGGACCCCCTGGACGCCGATACCGCGGAGGTCATGGCGGCCGGTCGACGGATGCGTCTGACCCTGGCGCCCGGCGTCGACCCCACCGTCCTCGCGGCGGGCGTCACCGTCCGACTGAACGAGGCGATGACCGTCATCGAGGCCTGCACCGGCCTCCCCGTCACCGGCGTCACCGCGGTCTTCCGGGACGTGCTGGCCGACGGGGTGCGGGCCCGGGTGGTGATGGGTAACGACGAGGAGCACGTCGTCCATCTGGCGTCCGGTCTGCGCGGAGGACGCACCGCCGACCACCCGGCGCCGGTGCGCCCGGGCGACGCGGTCCTGGTGGACCCCAAGGCCGCCGTGGCGTTCGAGGTCGTGCCCAAGGCCGAGGTCGACGAGCTCCTGCTCGAAGAGATCCCGATGGTCGAGTACTCCGACATCGGTGGTCTCGGCGCACAGATCGAGCAGATCCGCGATGCCATCGAACTGCCCTTCGTCCACCATGAGCTCTACCGCGAGTTCCATCTCGCCCCGCCGAAGGGGGTGCTGCTCTACGGCCCTCCCGGGTGCGGCAAGACCCTGATCGCGAAGGCGGTCGCGCACTCGTTGGCGCTGGCCTCGGCGACGTCGCGGGGGGAGGACACCAGCAACGGCCGGTACCCCAACTCCTACTTCCTCTCCATCAAGGGTCCGGAACTGCTCAACAAGTACGTGGGCGAGACCGAGCGGCACATCCGGTCGATCTTCGAGCGGGCTCGGGAGAAGGCGACCGAGGGCAACCCGGTGATCGTGTTCTTCGACGAGATGGACTCCATCTTCCGCACCCGCGGGTCGGGCATCTCCTCCGACATGGAGACCACGATCGTCCCTCAGCTCCTCGCCGAGATCGACGGGGTGGAGGACCTGCGCAACGTCATCGTGATCGGCGCCTCCAACCGGGAGGACATGATCGACCCGGCGATCCTGCGCCCGGGCCGACTCGATCTCAAGATCCGGATCGACCGCCCGGACGCCGACGCCGCGGCCGACATCCTCGCCAAGTACATCACGCCGGATCTACGGTTCGATCCGGACGAGGTCGGTTCCGCGGGCGGCGAGGAGCATGTCCGCGGCCTCATCACCCGGATCGTCGACCGTCTCTACACCAGGGACGAGTCGACCACCTACGTGCATCTGGTCCACGCGTCCGGCCGACGGTCGTCCCTCCATCTCGCGGATCTGACCTCCGGGGCGATGCTGCGCAACATCGTGGACCGGGCCAAGAAAATCGCGATCAAGGACATCGTGCACGGCACCGGACAGGGTCTGACGACCGACGATTTCCTGGACGCCGTCGACGCGGAGTTCGCGGAGAACACCGATCTGCCCAACACCTCCAACCCGCAGGAATGGGCGCGTCTCGCGGGGGTCCGGGGAGAACGCGTGGTCGAGGTCATCGTGCCGCACAGGGAGGACGAGCGGTGACCCCGACCGGGCGGGACGCGTCCGACGAGGTCGCGAGAGGCCGGGTGATCGGGACCGAGATCGAGTTCGGCATCGTCGCCGTGGGTCAGCCGCTGCTCAGCTCGGTGGTCACCTCGACCCAGGTGGTCAAGGCGTACACCGACCCGGGCGAGGTCGCCGGGACCGCCGATGCGACCCGGTGGGACTACGGGTCCGAATCGCCCCTCCGCGACGCCCGCGGCTTCGATCTCGGCTCCGCCCGCGCCTACGATCCGAGCGAGTTCGGGGTGAGCAACCGGGTGCTCACCAACGGCGCGCGCTTCTACGTCGACCACGCACACCCCGAATACTCCTCTCCCGAGGTCGATTCCCCGATCGACGCGGTGATCTGGGACAAGGCGGGGGAGCGGATCATGCACCGGGCCGGTCGTGAGTCGTCCGCCGTCGACGGCAACGCCGAGCTCAAGCTCTACAAGAACAACGTCGACGGCAAGGGCGCGTCCTACGGCGCCCACGAGAACTACCTCGTGCGTCGCGAGGTCGACTTCGACGAGCTCTCGATGAGCCTGGCGCCCCATCTGGTCTCCCGCCAGGTGTTCTGCGGTGCCGGGCGGGTCGGCATAGGTCAATCCGGGGAGGAGCCCGGTTTCCAGATCTCCCAACGCGCCGACTACATCGAGGTGTTCACCGGTCTGGAGACCACTCTGCGCCGCGGGATCATCAACACCCGCGACGAACCGCACGCCCCGGACGAGACGTGGCGCCGCCTCCACGTGATCCTCGGCGACGCCAACATGGCCGAGCTCGCGACGTACCTGAAGATCGGCACCACCTGCCTGGTCCTGGACGCGATCGAGGCGGGGATCGACCTGTCGGACCTGGTCCCGGTCGACCCCGTCGAGGCGGTACACACCATCAGCCACGACCCGTCCCTCACCGCCACCGTCGCACTGCCCGACGGCCGGGCGCTCACGGGGATCGGCCTCCAGCGCGAGATCCTCGGCCGCGTGTCGGACCTGGTCGGCGACGGCACGGGGCGCCCGGGGTGGGCCGTCGAGGTCCTAGCCGAATGGCGGCAGATCCTCGACGCACTCGAGCGGGACCCCATGTCGTGCGCCGATCGGCTGGACTGGCCGGCCAAACTCCGCCTCCTGGAGGGGTTCAGGGCACGCGACACCCTGGGATGGGACCACGCACGCCTGGCCCTCATCGACGTCCAGTACCACGACATCGACCCGGAGCGGGGACTCTACAACCGCCTGGTGGGCAAGGGTGCCATGCGCAGGATGGTCACCGAGGCCCGCGTCGAGGCCGCGGTGACCACCCCTCCCGAGTCCACGCGGGCCTGGGCCCGGGGGCGCTTCCTGGCCCTGCTCGGTGAGCGCGTCCACGCTGCGGGGTGGGACCACGTCGTCGTCGTCGATTCCCGCGGTGACCACCGCCACGTGGACCTCGCCGACCCGTATACCGGGACCCGCGCCCACTGCGACGCGCACCCGGAGTTCCTCAGCCCCGACGGCCCGCTGCTCCGCTGAGCATCCCGCTCACACGGCCCGTCCCGTCCACACCACGACAGGAGAACCACCCGATGTCCCAGATCCAGAAGAACGCCGGCGGCGCAGGCGAGCCGGACGACGAGGCCGGGCAGGTCGCCGCGACCGCGCAGACCTCGTCCGCCGACTCACTGCTCGACGAGATCGACGACATCCTCGAGACCAACGCCGAGGAGTTCGTGAAGTCCTACGTCCAGAAGGGCGGGCAGTAGGCCGCCATGATCCGCCGCATCGTCGGGATCGAGACGGAGTTCGGGATCACCAGCGTCGGTGGCGAGGGTTCGCGCTCGCTCGGGCCCGACGAGATCGCCCGCTACTTCTTCCGTCCCGTCGTCGAACGCTGGCGCAGTTCGAACGTGTTCCTCGAGAACGGATCCCGCCTCTATCTGGACGTGGGTTCCCATCCCGAGTACGCGACCGCGGAGTGCGACGGTCTGGAGCAGATCGTCGCCCACGACAGGGCGGGGGAGCGGATCATCGACGACCTCGCCGTCCACGCCGAACAGTCGCTCGCGGCCGAGGGCATCGACGCCAAGGTCTACCTGTACAAGAACAACACCGACACCGCGGGCAACTCCTACGGCTCGCACGAGAACTACCTCCTCGACCGGTCGACCCAGGTCCGGAGCATGGCCACGACGCTGCTGCCGTTCCTGGTGAGCCGGCAGCTCATCTGCGGCGCCGGCAAGATCCTGCCCGGGACCCCGGCGGGCGTGGGCACCGCCGAGGACGGGGAGACCACCTTCTGCTTCTCCCAGCGGGCCGAGCACATGTGGGACGGTGTCTCGTCGGCCACCACCCGATCGCGCCCCCTCATCAACACCCGCGACGAGCCCCACGCTGACTCGACCCGGTTCAGGCGTATGCACGTCATCGTGGGCGATTCCAACATGATCGAGACCACGACCCTGCTCAAGGTCGCCAGCACCCGACTGGTGTTGGAGACGCTCGAGGCCGGCGTCCCGTTGCGCCCGATGGCGATCGCCCACCCCGTCCGCGCGATCAGGGAGATCAGCCGCGACCTCACCGGGACCCGGCCGGTCACCCTCACCGACGGCACCACGATGACCGCCCTGGAGATCCAGCGGGAGTTCCTGGCCGCGGTCCACCGCCACCTCGGTCGTGGCGGGTGGGAGCGCGACGACCGCCCCGTCGTGGAGAGGTGCGTGACCCTGTGGGAGCGGGTCCTCGACGCGATCGAGTCCGGCGACCACGACGCGATCGCCGGTGACATCGACTGGGCCGCGAAGCTGCGGCTCATCCGACAGGTCCAGGGCAGGACGGGGGTCGACCTGGATCACCCGCGGTTGGCACAGATCGACCTGACCTACCACGACATCCGGCCGGGACGCGGGCTGCACTCCGTGCTCGAACGCCGTGGTCTGGTCTCGCGGGTGGTGAGCGACCCGGAGATCGAACGGGCCCGGCGGATCGCGCCGGAGACCACCCGGGCGGCGCTGCGTGGCCGCTTCATCTCCGCCGCCACCGCGGCCCGGCGGGACTACACCGTGGACTGGGTGCATCTCAAGGTCGCCGAAGGCACCCTGCCCACGGTCGCGCTCACGGACCCGTTCACCGCCGAGGACCCGCGTGTCGACGGCCTGATCGCCGCGCTCGGCCGATAGCGTCCTGCCCGTGCCCACCTCCAAGTCCCAACGGCTGGTCAACCTCGTCATCTGTCTGAGGTCGACCAACGCCTTCCTGTCCGCGGGGGAGATCCGCAGGATGGTCCAGGGTTACGACGACTGCGAGAACGAGGCCGCATATCTGAGGATGTTCGAGCGGGACAAGCGGGAACTCCGCGAGGTGGGCGTCCCCCTCGAACAGGGAGCCTCGCTGGCGCCGGGGTCCCCGGCCGGCTACCGGATCCCCGCCGGTGGATACGAGCTCCCCGAGATCACCCTCACCCCCGAACAGGCCGGGGTGCTGGCCGTGGCCTCCGAGGTGTGGCGCGAGGGCGAGCGGGCCGCCCGGGCCGACGGGGCTCTGGCCAAGCTCACCGCCGCGGGTATCGACCCGGTGCACGACGCCGGTGCGACCGTGACGGTGGAGGACCCGGCCGAACTCGCGGTTGCCGCCGTCGTCGCGGAGGCGGTCGCGGAAGGCCGGCTCCTCACGTTCTCGCACACCCCTGCAGGGGAGACGGCACCGAGCGCCCGGAGGATCGAACCGTGGTGGACCGGGTCCCGACAGGGACACTGGTACGTGGTCGGTCACGACCTCGATCGCGGCGAACCCCGCACCTTCCGCCTGGTGAGGGTCTCGGACGTCCGGGTGGGCCAGGCCGGCCGGACCGTCCCGGTTCCACGGACCTCCGAGGTGCTGGCGCTCCTCGACGACGCCATCTCCCGCCTGAACCCGGTGGTCGAGGCCACCGTGTGGGCGGCGGACGGCCACGCCGCCGAACTCCGTGCGATGGCCCGCGACGCCGCATCTGCCGACCGGTTCGGGCGTGGGGGAGCGGACCTGGAGGTGTGTGCTCCGCTCGGTGAGCTGGCGTCGATGGTGGCATCCCAGGGCGCCGACGCCGTGGCCCTCCGGCCCGCCGAACTCCGCGATCGAGTCCTGACGATCCTCTCCGCCGCCGAGGAGGCCGACCGATGACCTCCCGTGCCGTCCCACTGGCGACGCTGCTCAGCGTCGTCCCGTACTTCCACACCCGGGGCGCGGTGCGCGTGGACGAGGCCGCGCGGGATCTCGGCATGACGGAGAAACAACTGCGGGACGCGCTCTGGCAGCTGTGGTCCTGCGGTCTACCCGGCTACGGGCCGGGTGACCTCATCGACCTCGCCTTCTCCTCGGAGGACCTGGACGACGCCGAACTGGTCGAGGTGACGTTCACCGCCGGGATCGATCGTCCCGTCCGGCTCACCGCGGCCGAGGCCGTCACCCTGGAGACCGGACTCGCGATCTTCCTCGATCATCCCGAGGTGGTCGACCAGACCGCCCTGCGTGATCTGCTGCGGACCCTCCGGACCGCGGCCGGCGTCGAGGCCCGGGCGGAGGAGCCC
>NZ_JADDKI010000259.1:0-5095 GCF_015356725.1 Dietzia sp. SYD-A1 | reverse complement strand
CTCCTCGACGCCGCATCCGCCACGCGGGAACGACTCCCCGCGGGACCCGGCCGCGCCCGTGCCGAACGACGGCGTGCGCTGCGGGCCTCGGGGAGACTCGGCGACCGGGTGGTGCTGCTGGTCACCTCCGGGCGGGCGCTGTGTCGCGCGGGAGCGAACCTGGTCCGCCACGGCGACCCCGTCGACCCGGCCGTCGTGGACGCGCTCGACCACCTGGTGTCCGCCGTGGAGGAACTGCGCCGATGGACGACCGGCTCCGGAGACGCCGAGATGGTCCGCCGCCTGGCACTGGGCTCGGCGGTATCGGCCTCCGCCACCTATGCCGCACCGAGCTCACCGGCGGTCAGCGTGGCGGTGGGGCAGATCCGGTCGGCCGTGATCGATCTCCTCCGGATCACCGGGATGTCTCAGCCCGAGGCCGTGGCGGCGTTGGAGGCGGCCGCCGGCCGGGCCACCCGGCCGCCCACGGGCCCGGGTGTCACCGACCATGCCGACGCGCGGGCCGGTGGCGGATACGAGAGCGTTACGTACGTTGGATGTATGAGCCCTACAAGCGATATCACACGACGTGCCGAGGAGATGACGAACGAGAGCGGCGGGTTCCCGGCCCAGGAACAGCGGCCCCCCGGGCTCAGCTCCGAGATGACCCCGGTCCCCGACCACGGGGAACACACCTATCGCGGATCGGACAAACTCCGGGGCATGAAGGCCCTGATCACCGGCGGTGACTCCGGGATCGGGCGAGCCGCGGCCATCGCCTTCGCCCGCGAGGGCGCCGACGTGGCGATCTCTTACCTCCCGGAGGAGGAATCCGACGCCCAGGACACCCGCGGCTGGATCGAGGACGCGGGGCGACGGGCGGTCCTCCTGCCCTGCGACCTGCGCGACGAGACCCAGTGTCGGCAGATGGTCCGGGACGCGGCGCAGCAGCTCGGCGGACTGGACATCCTCGTCAACAACGCCGGCTATCAGCACGCGCGCGGCGAGGGTCTGGAGACCATGGACAGCGAGAACATGGACCGGGTCTTCAAGACCAATCTCTACGCGACGATCTGGGCGAGCCAGGAGGCGTTGGACCACCTCGGGCCCGGGTCGTCGATCATCACCACCACGTCGATCCAGGCTTACCAGCCGGCACCGCCGCTCCTCGACTACGCGGCCACCAAGTCGGCGCTGAACAACCTCACCGTCAACCTCGCCTCCGAACTCGGGTCCCGGGGCATCCGGGTCAACGCGGTCGCCCCCGGTCCCATCTGGACTCCGCTGCAACCGGCCACCCAACCCGGCGAGAAGCTGGAGCAGTTCGGGTCGGACACCCCGCTCGGTCGCGCGGGCCAGCCCGCGGAGTGCGCGGGCGCGTTCGTCTTCCTCGCCTCGCCCTCTGACGCCGGCTACGTCTCGGGCACCGTGCTCGGCGTGACCGGCGGCAAGCCCGTCTTCTAGAGATGGCGGGCTCGACGCGCAGTACGCCCCTGGAGGACTACGCGCTGCTGTCCGACCTGCGCACCGGAGCGCTCGTGTCGCGGGTCGGGAGCATCGACTGGCTCTGTCTGCCCAGATTCGACTCCCCCGCCGTGTTCTCGGCCCTGCTCGGTGGCCCGGAGGACGGCCGGTGGTGTCTGTCGGTGGTCGACGGTGAGGTGCTCGACCGCCGGTACATCCCGGAGACCTTCGTGCTCGAGACGACCTGGCGGTCCCCGTCCGGCACCGCCCGGGTGACCGACTGTCTCCTGCGGAGCGAGTCGCAGGGGGACCTGATCCGCCGGGTCGAATGCCTCGACGGCGAGGTGACCGTCGAGCACGACCTGCGCCTGCGGTTCGACTACGCACGGGCCACGCCGTGGACACGGGAGATCGCCAGAGACGGGGGGCACCGAGCGCTGTTGGCGCTGGCGGGGCCCGACGGCATCCTGGTGACCGGGCCGATGCTGCGGTGGCCCGACGAGGACGACGACGAGTCGTCGCCCAACGACGACACTCACGCCCGTACCGACGTGCGCGACGACGAACGGTCACAGGAAGGCGGGCGCGCCCGCCGGCTCGAGGGGACGTTCGACGTCCGCGCCGGAGAGCGGTTGGACTGGGACCTGACCTGGTTCCCCTCCCACGACGACGTGCCCGACCCGCCCGACGCCGAGGAGACCATCGCGGCGACCATCAGCGCCTGGACCGAATGGTCGTCGCAGCTGGAGGTCGACTGCGATCCCCGGCCCGAGGTGACCCGGTCGCTCCTGGTCCTGCGAGCGCTCACCAATCTGGACACGGGCGCCATCGTGGCCGCGCCGACCACCTCGCTACCCGAATACTTCGGCGGGGAGAGGAACTGGGACTACCGCTACACCTGGCTCCGCGACGCGGCCTTCACCATCGAGGTCGTGGTGGCACACGGACTCACCGAGGGCGCCGAGCTGTGGCGGGACTGGCTCCTGCGTGCGGTCGCCGGTGACGTCGACGACGTCAAGATCATGTACGGCGTGGGCGGGGAGCGGCAGCTGATCGAGACGGAGCTCGACCACCTCGACGGCTACGAGGACTCCCGGCCGGTGCGCATCGGCAACGGAGCCGCAGACCAGTACCAGGCCGACGTCGTGGGGGAGGTCATGATCGCCCTGCACGACCTGCGCGAGGCCGGCGTCCACGAGGACGAGTACACCTGGGGACTGCAGAAGGGGCTCCTGCGCTACGCGGAGAGACACTTCGACCGGGAGGACCACGGCATCTGGGAGATGCGCGGGTCGACCCACCACTTCACCCACGGTCGGGCCATGATGTGGGCCGCCTTCGACCGTGGCGTCCGCGCGGTGGAGGACCACGGGCTCGACGGGCCCGTCGAGCGGTGGCGTGACCTGCGGACCCGGCTGGCCGAGGAGATCGACGAGCACGGATACGACTCCGAGCTGGGCAGCTTCACCCAGACCTACGACAACTCCGAGGTGGACGCCTCCCTGCTCCAGTTGCCCCACACCGGATTCCTGGACTACGACGACCCCCGGATGCTCGGGACGGTGGGGCGCATCGAACGGGACCTCGTCACCGAGGAGGGCTTCGTCCACCGGTATCGGGTCGACAGCGGGATCGACGGCCTGGAGGGCGGCGAGTACCCGTTCGTCCTGTGCACCTTCTGGCTGGTCGAGCAGTACGCCGGGAGCGGCCGCATCGACGATGCGCAGAGCCTCATGGAGACCATGGTGTCCCGGGGCAGCGACCTGGGGCTGTTCTCCGAGGAGTTCGACCCCGGATCCGGCCGCCTGGCGGGGAACTTCCCCCAGGCGTTCAGCCACATCGGGTTGATCCGGGCGGCAGACGCGCTGCAGGCGGCCCGGAAGGCACGAGAGGAAGGCGAACGATGACCACGTACGGGTTCCACGCCTCGCACGAACAGATCCCCCCGGGCAGGTTGTTGCGGGACGTCCAGCAGGCAGAACGGGCGGGCTTCCGGATCGCGATGTGCTCCGACCACTTCTCCCCCTGGTCGACGCGCCAGGGCCATTCGGGCTTCGCCTGGTCGTGGTTGGGGGCGGCACTGGCCACCACCGACATGACGTTCGGCACCGTCTGCGCGCCCGGTCAGCGCTACCACCCCGCCGTGGTCGCACAGTCGTCGGCGACGCTGGCGGAGATGTTCCCCGATCGCTTCTGGGTGGCCCTCGGCAGCGGCCAGAACATGAACGAGCACATCACCGGCGACAAGTGGCCCGACAAGGCCACCCGGCAGGCCCGCCTGGAGGAGAGCGTCGACGTCATCCGCCGCCTGCACCGCGGCGAGGAGGTCACCCACCACGGTCTCGTCGACGTCGAGAACGCGCGGGTGTACTCGCTGCCGGAGACGCCGCCCCGGATCATGGGACCGGCGCTCACCCCGGAGACCGCCGCGCGGGCGGCGAACTGGGCCGATGGACTCATCACGATCAACGACGACCCGGAGTCGGTCCGGCAGATCGTCCAGTCGTACCGGACGGCCGGGGGCCGGGGTCCTCTCGCGCTCCAGGTCCACGTGGCCATCGAGGACACCATGAGCCGCGCCCGGGAGGTCGCCCGCGACCAGTGGCAGAACCACGCCGTGGACCCCCCGGTCGCCTACGACCTGCCCACCCCCGAGGAGTTCGACCTGGTCGCCCGGTACATCCCCGACGAGAAGATCGAGGAGACCGTGATCGTCACCGACTCGGTCGATCACCTCGTCGCCCGGCTCCGGGAGTTCGAGGAACTGGGATTCGACGAGATCTACCTGCACCACGTCTCCCAGGACCAGCTCGGGTTCCTGGAGTTGGCGGAGCAGGAGCTGCTCCCGGCGCTCGCTCGCGGTTGACCTGAGGACCAGACGACGTAACGTCGCCGTCATGGCCACTGAGATGTTGCACACGTACATGCAGGACCACCACGCCGGGGCCGCCGCCGGGGTGGATCTGTTCCGGCGGGTGGCGAAGGACCACGAGGACCCGGAGATCCGCGAGGTCGTCGCCCGCATCGGTGACGAGACGGAGGAGGACCTCCACAGCCTCGAAGAGCTCATGACCCTGGCCGGAACGGCGCCGTCGGCACTCAAGGACCTCCCTGCGCGCGCCGCGGAGAAGCTCGGTCAACTCAAGCCCAACCAGCGCTTCGCCCGGAGGTCGCCGCTCAGCGATCTGCTCGAGCTGGAGGCGCTCACGATCGCGGTCCGGGGCAAGGAGTTGGGGTTCCGGGCCCTGCTGGACATCGGCGACCCCCGGCTGCCCCAGCCCACCCTGGAGGCGCTGGTGGAGCGCGCGGTCGAGCACGGCGCGCAGCTGGAGAAGCTTCGGCTGAAGTGCACGGGAGCGCTTCGTGAGAGCTGAACTGGGCTGAGCTGGTCGGAACCCCGGGCGTACCGTCTCGGGAATGAGGTTCTCACAGGTCGACGTCTTCTCCCCCGTCCCGTTCCGGGGTAACCCCCTGGCCGTGGTCCACGACGCGGACGCACTGTCCGACACGCAGATGGCGACCATCGCCAGGTGGACCAACCTCTCCGAGACCGCCTTCCTTCTCGCACCCACCTCGGCCGGGGCCGACTACCGGGTGCGGATCTTCACCCCCACCGCCGAGCTGCCGTTCGCCGGCCACCCCACGCTGGGGG
>NZ_JADDKI010000258.1:0-3917 GCF_015356725.1 Dietzia sp. SYD-A1 | reverse complement strand
GCCAGCGCCGCGCCGGCGGCGAGGGCGACCGTGAAGACGCCTGAGCTGATGGTCCGTGAGCGCATCGGGGGCCTTTCCTGGGCAATGGCTGAGTGACTGACCAGGTGACCGTAGGAGGGTCTGGTGCCGGGTCCCTGTCGGCGGGGTGGCGACCAGCTGAACAGTCGTTGTCGTCGGCTGCCGCACGACGGCGAGTGGGCCCGGTCCGGGAGCCGGCCCGAACCGGTGCTCACCCTGAGCCTGATTCTCTTCCTGGCGGCCTAGCCCGGGGGAGCGGTGCATCCGCTTCCGACGGGGGAGCAGGAAGCGTATCGAAACCGAGGCACGGCTACTGCCGGGCCAGGCTCACCAGGAAGTCGATCGTTCCGGCCGGTTCCACGGCGACGAAGCCGAGGCTCGGCGGCTCGACCCCGACCTCGGCCCAGGTGAGGGGGACCGCGCCGGAGGCGATCAGGGCGTCGCCCGTCCACAGGACGGTCACCTCGGTGTGCTCACGCACGGTCGTGCCCTTGATCGTCAGCTCGACCACCATCGGGATCGATACCGTTGTGCCGTCCGACGGCACCGCAGCCAGATCCACAGGTTCGGCCACGGTGAGTGTCGCCGAGGGATGGGACCCGGTGTCGAGGATCTGGGGGGAGCGGGCCTGAACGTCGCGCTGGTCGATGTCCGTCTCGATTCCCGCCACCTGCACGTCGAACGATGCGGACTCGAGGGTGGTCCCGGACACGACCGCCCGCCCGCTCACCTGGTCGGTGCTGCCGACGACGGTGACCGGCTCCCCCCGCAGGATCTCGTTGACCGTGTACCCGGCGGTCGTCTCGTTGGGCGCGGTCCCCGGCACCACCACCCACGTGCCCTCCAGGGTGCCGGTCGCCTCCTCGGCTCCGTCGACGGAGACGGTCGCGGCCGGCGCGTCGTCACCTCCACGCACGGCCTTGTAGAGGTAGGGCGCTGCGATCAGCGCGACGACGACGATGACGACGACAGCGCCGATGATCCAGGGGAGTCTCCGCATGGGACGAGCTTAGGAGTCGATGCCCCCGTTCCGCAGCGACGATGCGTTGAGATCGTCCGTCGAGACGATGACGCGACCTGACTCGTTCTCAGGTCGAAAACGTGGCGTTCAGGACCTTCATTCGCGACTTGTACCACGCAGCGTCACTTATTCTCATTCTCAGCGGCAGGTTGGTCGCGAGCGTGTTCGGGTGGCCGGGAGGCGCGACATGAACCAGAACCCTCCTCCTCAGTGGAGTGATTACCCCACGTCGGAGTTCGGACGAATTCCGCAGGCGAGCCCGGTGGCGACCAACCAGAAGCAGTCGATGTCCCCGGCCATGGCCGTGATGATCACCCTGATGGCCGTGCTGATCGTGGGTCTGATCGCGGTGGTGGCGTTCCTGATGATCCCGCGATTCACTAGTACGACTACTGCACCCGTGACATCGACGGTGTCCGCCACAGCGACGGCCTCGAGTGTTGGGGAACCGGACCGGCCTCAGGTTCAACCGGCGCAACCTGCTGCACCGTCCGGGTCATTCGTGTGCTCGAACGTCGGCGGAGGCCCGCTCGCGCATTCGGCGGTGGGCTCATCAGTCACCTCGTGCGAGTTCGCAGTGTCAGTTCGTTCCACCTACCTCGCATCCGGAGGCAACGGGGGCCCGATGACCATCGACGCCTACAGCCCGGTGACGGGTGCGACGTACACGATGTCCTGCTCGGGCGGACCGGTGGTGACCTGTACCGGCGGCAACAACGCTGTCGTGTACATCTACTGATGGGTTTTCTGAGCAGGCGAGGGGCACTGACCTCGGGTGCCTGCGGGCTCGTTCTCGTCGTGTGCGGTTGTGGTGAGTTGGTCCCCACGAGCGGGCCCGTACAGACCGTCTACGTCACCTCCACAGTCACCACCGTCTCTCCGGGACCGGACGGACCAGGTGGAGAAGGGATTCCGGGAGCTGCCCATCGCCCGGTCTCACCGATAGCCGACCCCAGGACCGGTGGTGTGGATCTCGCCGGAGTGATCGGTGGTATTCCGAGTCCGGTTGGTATCGCCGCAGCAGGCGTCGGTGGTCGGACCGACGTCCAGAAGGCGGGAGGCGTGCAGTCGGGTGCCGCCTGGTCGACGATAAAGGTACCCTTGGCCGTCGCCGTCGCGCGCACATCTCCGGCCGCGCTCGAGTCGGCAGCTACCGCGATCACGGCATCCGACAACGCGGCGGCGGAGCGATTGTGGGATTCACTCGGCGGGGGAGCCTCGTCGGCGGCTGGGATCGGCGCAGTGCTCGCGGATGGGGGTGACAGCACCACCCAGGTGCCGGCTGTCCGCACCCGTGCGGAGTACTCGATCTTCGGTCAGACTCAGTGGCCGCTCGTGGGTCAGGCGCGGTTCGGAAGTCTCCTACCGTGCATCGGGTCATCGAGCCGAGTTCTCGATCTGATGGGCCAGGTCTCACCCGATCAGAGCTGGGGACTCGGCCGCATACCGGGAGCTCGGTTCAAGGGTGGCTGGGGGCCGGGTGAGAGTGGCGGCTATCTCGTGCGTCAGTTCGGGATAGTGCCGGCTGCGGGAGGGGAGTTAGCCGTGGCCATCGCGGTCGAATCAGCGTCATTCGGCGAAGGCGTCGACGCACTCTCAGGAGTGGCGGATGCGCTTGCTCTTCAGCTTCCTTCGATACAGGGTGGGCGGTGCTGATCGGCTACACCACCCCGAGCTCGCGGGCCCTGGCCACCGCGGCCGTCCGGGACGTCACACCGAGTTTGTCGAAGACGTGCACGAGGTGCGTCTTGACCGTCGCCTCCGACACGTGCAGGGACGTCGCGACCTGCCGATTGGTCTCGCCCGTCGCCACCGCCCGCAACACCTCCACCTCGCGATCGGTCAGCACCGGCCGTGGGTCGCGCAGCCGGGTCATCAGAGTGGCGGCGACGGTCGGGGAGAGCGCGCTCTCCCCGGCCGCCGCGGCGCGGACGGCGGCCAGCAGCTTGTCGGGACCGGCGTCCTTGAGGAGGTACCCGCAGGCCCCGGCCTCGATTGCCCCGATGATGTCCGCATCGGTGTCGTGGCTGGTCAGGACCAGGACCTGCGGTGGTGACTCGAGTGCGCGGAGTCGCCGGGTCGCCCTGACGCCCGCGGAGGCGTCACCCGCGAAGCGCAGGTCCATGAGCACCACGTCCACGTCGCCGATCCGCGCCCGCTCGACGGCGCCGTCAGCGGTGGGGACGTCGGCCACCACCTCGATGGCGGGGTCCGAAGCGACCAACGCGCGAAGTCCCGTCCGGACCACCGCGTGATCGTCCGCGATCAGAACGCGCACGCTCGTCGTCGTCATGTCCCCGAGCCTCCCACCACCGTCGGGAGCACGGCGCGGATCGTGGTTCCCGCGCCGGTCTCGGAGCTCACGTCGAACTCTCCTCCCAGCCCGGACACCCGACGCGCCATCCCGTCCAGACCGAACGATGCGGTGGGCCGAGGCGCGGCGACGTCGAAACCCCGACCGTCATCGCGTACCTCGAGCGCGACAGCGGTGGATGACCCGGTCAGCGTCACCTCCACCCTCGAGGGTGAGGCGTGTGTGACCGCGTTCGCCAACGCCTCCTGCGCCACGCGGACGAGCACGGCGGCGACCTCGGGGGGTGGGTCGACCTCGAGGGCGCAGTCCGCGGTCACCTCGATCCCCGGATGCTCCGCGCGGGCCCGCTCCGCGACACGGCCCAGTGCGCCCGCGAGCGACACGCCGTCGAGCGGAGCCGGGCGTAGCGCGGCGATGAGGCGGCGGGTCTCGGTGAGGTTCTCGCCGGCCACCTCTCGCGCGAGGCGGGTCTGGTCGACGGCCGGGTGCGAGGGGTCCGCGCGCTCGACGGCGTGCAGCAACATACCGATGCTCGCGAGCCCCTGGGCGACGGTGTCGTGGATC
>NZ_JADDKI010000257.1:0-6444 GCF_015356725.1 Dietzia sp. SYD-A1 | reverse complement strand
GTCCGACCCCGTCTCCCCGGCCGACCGCGGCGCTGCGCTCGACGCGATCCGCGCCGCCTTCCCCGCCCTCGCCTGGGAGTCGTTGCAGTGGATCGACGAGGGCTGGGACCACGTGGTGGTGATGTGCCACGGCTGCCGCGGCGCCGACTCGCTCGGGCACCGGGACCTGGTGTTCCGGTTCCCCACGGACGAGCAGGCGCTCGCGCGTCTCCCCCACGAGGCAGCGGTCCTCGACCACCTCTCGGCCGGTGTCGACGCCGCCATACCCCGGTACACGCACGTCCCCCCGGACGGCGGATTCGCCGGGTACCCCCTGGTGTATGGGGACCGGCTCACCCCTGACCTGCTCCGTTCCCTGCCCACGACGGACAGGACGATGATCGCCGGCCAACTCGGGGCACTGCTCACCGCGCTCCACGGGGCCGACACGTCGGTCCCGCCGCTCGACCGGGTCCCGGACTCCTACCAACCCGAGAACCTGGACTTCGTGCGGGGGATCGTGGCCAACGACCTCCCGGCGGTGTTCACCGAGGACGAGATGCGGACGGCGCGGGAGATCTGCGACGAGGTCGCCGCGCTCCAGTCCACCCTGCTCCCGCGGGTCCTCCTGCACAACGACGTCTACGTGCGCCATCTCTACTGGGATGCGCGCACGTCCCCGGGCCGGTTGGGGCTCATCGACTTCACCGACATGTGCCTCGGCGACCCGGCGGTGGACTTCGCCGAACTGTACGAGTACGGCCCGCGTTTCGTCGACGAGGTGCTCGCGCGCTACGTCGGCAGGATCGACGAGACCTTTCTCGACAGGGCGTGGGCCTACCAGCGGTTCGCCGGGCTCTACATGATCGTCGGCCACCTCTACTACGAGGAGGAGACGTGGGAGTACGCGCGGGCGACGTTCGACCGCTGCCGGTCGCCACGTCGCCCGCTGGCCTGAGTGGGACGTGCGGGCCCCGTCAGCCCTTCACGCGACGCTGGCGGGCGAACTCGGAGAGCACCACTCCGGCCGCGACCGAGGCGTTGAGGCTCTCCACCCCGCCGGAGATCGGGATCGAGAGGATCGAGTCGCAGTTCTCGCGCACGAGCCGCGAGAGCCCCTTGCCCTCGGAGCCCACCACCACGACCGTGGGCCCGGTGCCGTCGTAACTGTCCAGGGTGGTGTCGCCGTCAGCGTCCAGGCCCACGAGCTGCACTCCGGACTTCGCCCAGTCCAGAAGCGTCCGGTTGAGGTTGGTCGCACGCGCGACGGGCAGCCGGGCCGCGGCGCCCGCGGAGGTACGCCACGCGACTGCCGTGATGGACGCACTGCGCCGCTCGGGGATCAGGACGCCGTGGCCGCCGAACGCGGCCGTCGATCTGATGACGGCCCCGAGGTTGCGGGTGTCTGTGATGTTGTCGAGGGCGACCAACAGCGCGGGGCTCGACGACCCCATCGCGATGTCGAGGAGGTCCTTGGGGTCGGTGTACTGGTACGGCGGCACCTGCAGGCCGATGCCCTGGTGCATGCCGTTGCTCGTCATGCGGTCGAGATCGGTGCGCGGCACCTCGAGGATCGAGATGCCCTTGTTGGCGGCCAGGTGCACGGCCTCGGTCAGTCGCTCGTCGGCCTCCGAGCCGACCGCCACGTACAGGGCGGTCGCGGGCACGCCGGCCCGGAGACACTCCACCACCGGATTGCGCCCGACCACGTATTCGGGGCCGTCGGCCTGCTTCTGGGCGTGCCGGCGGCGCTGCTGGGCCGTCTCCGCCTTCCGCGAGGCGGCCTTGGCCTTGCGGTGTGCGGAGTGATACGTGCGGTCCTCCGCCTTGGGCGTGGCCCCCCGGGCCTCGAGACCCCGTCGCCGCTGGCCGCCGGATCCGACGACCTGGCCCTTCTTGGTGCCGGTCTTGCGGATCGCCCCGCGTCGGCTCGAATTGCCCGCCATGTCAGTCCTTCCGATTGGCGAGCGACCATTTCTGGCCGTCCGCGGTGTCTGTCACCTCGACGCCGGCCGCGACCAGTCGGTCCCGGATCGCGTCGGCGGTGGCGAAGTCCTTATTCGAGCGCGCGATGTCGCGCGCCTCGAGTTCTGCGCGCACGAGCGAGTCGAGCGCGGTGGTCGCGGCGTCGTCGCCGCCGCCGGCGGCCACCCAGTGGGGGTCGAGGGGATCCACGCCCAGCACCGCCGTCATGGCCCGGACGGCCGACGCGGCGGACAGCGCCGAGTCGTGATCGCCGGCGGCCAGGGCCGTGTTCCCCCTGCGCACCGCGCCGTGGATCTCCGCCAGCGCGGCCGGGACCCCGAGATCGTCGTCCATCCCCGCGGCGAATCCGTCGGTCCACTCGCCGACGGGTATCTCCGGGACGACCTCGGCCACGCGCCGGATAAAGGTCTCTATCCTGCGGTATCCGGCAGCGGCCTCCTGCAACGCCTCCGGTGAGTACTCGAGCATGGACCGGTAGTGGGCACTGCCGAGGTAGTAGCGCAGCTCGACGGGGCGCACCACGGTGAGGATGTTCGGGACGCTGAGGACGTTACCCAGCGACTTGCTCATCTTCTCCCCGGCCATGGTCACCCACCCGTTGTGCAGCCAGTACCGGGCGAAGCCGTCACCGGCCGCGTGGGACTGGGCGGCCTCGTTCTCGTGATGAGGGAACTGCAGGTCCAGGCCGCCGCCGTGGATGTCGAAGGTGTGACCGAGGTACCAGGTGGCCATCGCCGAACACTCGAGGTGCCAGCCGGGCCGGCCCTCTCCCCACGGGGTCGGCCAGCTCGGCTCCCCGGGTTTGGCCGCCTTCCACAGCGCGAAATCGCGGGGGTCTCGTTTACCCCGCAGGTCGGCCCCCTCGCCCTGGTCGACCTCGTCGAGCCGGTGTCCCGAGAGGTGCCCGTAGTCGCCTTCGGGGGCGGCCGACCAGGCCGCGACGTCGAAGTACACGCTGCCCTCGGCCGGGTACGCGTAACCGCGCTCGATGAGCCGCTCCATGTAGTCGATCATCTGGGTGACGTGTCCGGTGGCCCGGGGCTCCGTGGACGGCGGCAGGACGCCCAGCGCGTCATAGGCCCTGGTGAACTCCCGCTCGTGCGTGGCGACCCATTCCCACCACGGCCGCCCGTTCTCCGCGGCCTTGGTGAGGATCTTGTCGTCGATGTCCGTGACGTTGCGGACGAACGCCACGTCGTAACCGCATCCCAGCAGCCATCGGCGCAGGATGTCGAAGGCGACCCCCGACCGGACGTGGCCGATGTGCGGCACGGACTGCGGGGTGGCTCCACAGAGGTAGACCGACGCGTGACCCTCCCGGACAGGGGTGAACTCCCGGAGGGAGCGGGTGGCGGTGTCGTACAGCTGGAGCGTCACGGGGATCGAGTCTACCGGTGACGCCTCCTCGCGCCCGCTTCGTCAGCTCCGGAACAGCAGAGCCGTCGCCACCGCGGAGACCCCCTCGCCGCGGCCGGTGAAGCCCATCCCGTCGGTCGTGGTGGCCGAGACGGACACCGGGGCGCCGATGATCGCCGAGAGGGTGTCCTGGGCCTCGAGCCGCCGCGGGCCCATCTTGGGTCGGTTACCGACCATCTGCACGGCGGCGTTACCGATCGTCCACCCCTGGCCGGTCACCTCCGCCACCGCTTCACGCAGGAGACGCTCACCGGAGACGTCGTCGTACTCGGGGCGTCCGGTGCCGACCAGGGTTCCGAGGTCGCCGAGACCGGCGGCGGACAACAGCGCGTCGACCAGTGAGTGGGCCACCACGTCTCCGTCGGAGTGGCCCTCGCACCCGTCGTCGTCGGGGAAATGCAGGCAGGCCATCATGCACTTCTTGCCGGGTTGAACCTGGTGGGCGTCGGTGCCGATACCGACGCGGGGGGGCACGGGTCCGGTCACGGGACGGTCCTCCGGGTTCTCGCGTGCGTGGAACCCGTGCTGGTCACGGAGTTCCTCCTGGGCGCGCGCGTGGTCCGACGCGGTGGTGATCTTGAAGGCGAGCGGATCACCCGCCACGGTCGCCACCCTCCTGCCCAGCCGCTCCACCAGGCCGGCGTCGTCGGTGGCCACGTCACCGGCCGCATCGTAGGCCGCCAGCAGCACGTCGGGCGCGAAGCCCTGCGGCGTCTGAACGGCTCGGAGAGCTCCGCGATCGGGCGTGCCCACCACGTAACCGGCGGCGTCGACCTCCTTGACGGTGTCGACCACGGGGAGGACGGGGACCACCGCGCCCTCGCCCGATCGGACCGCCTCCACCACCCGGAGGATCGGAGCGGCCGGGGTCAGGCAGCGTGCCGCGTCGTGGACCAGCACGACGTCGTGGACCGGCGACCCCGACCCCTCGAGGGTGGCGGTGAGGACCGCCAGACCGTTACGGACCGAGTCGGTGCGTTGCGGCCCGCCCACCGCGACGAGAACGAGGTGTTCGCCGGACCGGAGAGGCGCGAGCAGCAGCTCCGACTCCGCGACCCGGTCCTCGGGGACCACCACCACGACGTCGTCGACCGCCCCGCTCGCCAACAGACCGGAGACGGCCCGCTCGAGCATGGTCCGACCCGACAGCTCGACGAAGGCCTTGGGGACCCCCGCACCCAGGCGCAGTCCGGAGCCCGCCGCGGGAACGACGGCGGCCACCCTGCCCGTGGGGGGCGGGTGGCCACTGCCATCACTGAGCTCCTGCGCGGATCGAGTCACCCCCGCGGTCGCGTCAGGCGGGGGTGGCGGCGGACAGCACCTGCTCGAGGAGCTCGTCGGCGCGGTGCTCATCGGCGCGGTCGGCCAACGCGAGTTCGCCCACCAGCACCTGCCGTGCCTTCGCGAGCATCCGCTTCTCACCGGCGGACAGACCACGGTCCAGGTCACGACGCCACAGATCGCGGACGACCTCGGCGACCTTGTTCACGTCCCCCGAGGCCAGCTTCTCGCCGTTCGCCTTGTACCGGCGGGACCAGTTGGTCGGCTCCTCGGCGTGCTCAGTGCGCAGGACGTCGAAGACCTTGTCGAGCCCCGCCTCGTCGACCACGTCACGCACGCCCACGTACTCGGCGTTCTCGGCCGGAACCCGGACCGTGAGATCGCCCTGCGAAACCTTGAGGACGAGGTATTCCTTCTCGGTGCCCTTGACCGTCCGCATCTCGATCGCCTGGATACTAGCGGCGCCGTGATGCGGGTAGACGACAGTGTCGCCGACCTTGAACTCCATGAGTGGCTTTCCCCTTTCGACTGAGACATCTTAGCACGCCCTCAGCGCTGGGGTTTTCCGTTTGTGCAGGTCAGAAACCCGTACGGCGGGGGCGCCGCATCCGGGGGGTGCCGGGAGCGCACTCTGACGCCGGTCACGACCAGCCGTGGACTACGATGAGACCGGCCTGAGAACGACCATCCCCCGAGGAGCCTGACGTGACTTCACCGAACACCGGCCTGCGCCGCACCGCGCTCGTAGTCCTGGCCGTGGGTACCGCCGTCGGTTTGTCCGCGTGTGGCGCCGGGCAGGTCTCCCAGACGGCCAACCAGGTCGCCGCGGTGGACGGCGGGCAGGGTTCCGCGGGCGAGCTCCACGTCAACGATCTCGTGGTGGTCCTCCCCGAGGAGGGCGAGGCGCGTCTCGGGTTCGCCGCCTCCTTCACCGGGACCGGCATGGGCGAGTCGATCTCCCTCGACCGGATCGAGATCGACGGGATCGAGGCGCAGCTCGGCGAGACACAGCCGCTGGAACGCGGATGCTCCCTGATCGTCTCGCCGGCGGCGGACGTCGAGCCCGTCCCCGCGCGGGACGACCTCTGCGTCGAGCGCAGCACCGCCACGCTGCCCGACTCCGACGACCTCCGGATCGGGACCTCTGTACCCGCCACCGTGTCGTTCTCCAACGGCGATCAGATCGAGATGTCCGCCGCCGTCATCGCCGAGGTCCCGCCCAGCGACGAGTACACCCGCCCGGTCGAGACCCACGCAGAGGGGCACTGAGACGTCCGCCCTGGCCCCCCGCGCCACGGACGGGATCCCCGTCGACGCACCCGTCCGGGCCGTCCTCCGGCGCCTGTCCCCCGGCACCCCGCTGCGTGAGGCACTGGACCGCATCCGTCGCAGCGGCACCGGTGGTCTCATCGTGCTGGGCGATGACCCCGCCGTCCGGGAGATATGCGACGGCGGTGTCACGCTGGACGTCGAGTTCACACCGGCCAGGCTGCGCGAACTGAGCAAGATGGACGGAGCCGTGGTCCTGTCCTCGGACGGCGAGCGGATCACCCACGCCAACGTCCACCTCGTGCCCGATCCCACCCTGCCGGCGGTCGAGACCGGGACCCGGCACCGCGCGGCCGAACGGACCGCCCTGCACACCGGTGTCCCGTCGGTGGCGGTCTCCGCCTCGATGACGACGGTGACCGTCTACGCGGGCGGGCAGGCCCGCGTCCTGGCCGACCCCGTGGTCCTGCTGGCCCGCGCGGACCAGACGGTGGCCACCATGGAGCGACACGG
>NZ_JADDKI010000256.1:0-2311 GCF_015356725.1 Dietzia sp. SYD-A1 | reverse complement strand
ACCCGCCCGAGCTCATCGCGCAGATCGAGGAGACCTATGGGGACAGCTACCCGCTGACCCTGGTCAACGACGACCAGGCGCTGCTCGTGGAGGACGGGTCGGCGCGGCTGGTCAGTTCGCCCTGACCGGACATCCAGCCGATTCGAGTTCCACCACCCCACGGGGATTCATCCGTTACGGAGGACGACCATGCGCATCCCGTTCCTCGGCCGCATCCGCGATCGCCGCCAGTACCACCCCGATCTCCGACTCGCGTCAATGGTGCTGCCCCCGCGATTGGTGGGACCGCGGACACTGCCGGCGATACAGAAGCTCGGGACACTGCTGCCCGGACTGCGGGGAACGGAGACGCATGAACTCGAGTCGGGTGCGACCGTGCGGGTCTTCCGCCCCTCCGGTGAGTCCTCGACGCCCTCGCCAGGCCTGGTGTGGATCCACGGCGGTGGATACCTCGTCGGTTCTGCGGCGCAGGATGACGCACTCTGCCGGGCCTTTGCTCGGAGAACCGGTGCGACCGTCGTCTCGGTCGACTATCGGTTGGCGCCGCAGTTCCCCTTCCCGGCGGCGCTCGACGACTGTCACGCGGCGCTCGTCTGGCTGGCCTCTCAACCCGGCATCGACACCCGCCGGACAGCCATCGGTGGCGCGAGCGCCGGCGGTGGCCTCGCAGCCGCACTGGCGATCCGGGCGAGAGATGACGGCCCCGTCGACCCGGTACTGCAACTGCTCGTGTACCCGATGCTGGACGACCGCACCGACACCCCGGACCCACGACACCGACTGTGGGACGCTCGGTCGAATCGGTTCGGCTGGACGAGCTACCTGGGCGGGGCCGACCCGTCCACGGCGAGTCCGGCCCGCCACACCGAATTGGTGGGTGTCGCGCCGGCATGGATCGGCGTCGGCACGGTGGATCTGTTCTTCGACGAGGACAAGGCCTACGCAGACCGCCTCGGGCGCGCCGGAGTGCGCTGCGAATTCGTCCCGGTGCCGGGGGCCTTCCACGGTTTCGACCTGGTCGTCACCCGCGCCGGGGTCAGCAAGGACTTCTTCCGAGCGCAGTGCGATGCGCTGAGGGAGGCGTTCGACGGTTCCTGAGCCGGATCTACACCCAGTCCACCGACAGCGGCGACCTGCGTCCCCACCCCACGGTCTGCAACAACGGTTCGTCCAGCTCGAGGGCGGGATGTCCCAGACAGAGGTACGCCAGGGGCCGGGCCCCGTCGGGCACGGGCACGCTGGAAGAGAGATGGTCCGGCTCGACCAGGCTCACCCAGCCCATGCCCAGGCCCTCGGCCGTCACGGCCAGCCACAGCAGAGTGATCGCGGCCACCACGCTGTACTCGGTGGCCGCCGGGACGCTCGTGGTGCCCAGGACCGGCCCGGCGGGCGGCCGGTGGCTGACGACCAGGCCGACCGGAGCCTGGAGGATGCCCTCGAGACGCAGCGAGTCGTAGAGTTCCCGTCGCGGACCGTCGAAGCGCTCGGACTCGGCGCGGCGCACGGTGCGGAATCCCTCGTGGACGGCCTCGCGCACGGCACGGTCGCGGACCACTGTGACGTGCCAGGGCTGACTCAGCCCGACGCTCGGGGCCACGGCGAAGACCTCGAGGAGGCGCTCGATGGTCTCGCGGGGGACCGGGGTGGGATCGAAATGCCGGTGATCGCGACGGGTGGCGAGGATCCGCCACAGCGCATCACGGTCGGGAGTCCCACTCACGGCCGCACGAACCGCGGACTCCACACGCGCCCCGAATCGGTGACGCGTGTCCCGGAGGCGCCCACGATGAGCAGGCACCTCATGTCCACCGAGCCGCAGTCGAGCTCGGCGAGAGTGGTGATCGTCAGCGATTCGCCCTCCCGGCCCACGTCCCGGCCCACCACCACCGGGGTGGCCGGGTCGCGGTGCCGCAGGAGCACGTCGCGCGCGTCGGCGACCTGGTGGGTGCGCGAGCGCGAGGCGGGGTTGTACACCGCCAGGACCAGGTCCGCCGCGGCGATCGCGTCGAGACGCCGCGAGATGACCTCCCAGGGCTTGAGCCGGTCGGACAGGCTCATCACCGCGAAGTCCGCGCCGATGGGGGCCCCGGCCCGTGCGGCGACCGCCTGGACGGCGGACACCCCGGGCGCGACCCGCACGTCGATCCGGGAGTACAGAGGGTCCTCGGCGGCCTCGAAGACCGCCGCGGCCATGCCGAACACGCCCGCGTCGCCCCCGGAGACCACCGCCACGCGTTGGCCGGAGCGGGCGAGGTCCAGCGCGAGTCTGGCCCGGTCCACCTCGACCGTGTTGCCCGAGCAGTGCCGGGTC
>NZ_JADDKI010000255.1:0-2767 GCF_015356725.1 Dietzia sp. SYD-A1 | reverse complement strand
CCTCGGCGAGCCGCACACCGCACCGGACCAGCGCCGCCGTCTCAGAACTCGAGAAGCGCACCGGGTGGGAGACGTCCAGCACGCCGAGGATCCTGCCGCCGGCGTCGCGGACGGGACTGGCCGTGCACGTCCACCCGTGGTGGGCCCGGACATAGTGTTCGCCCGCGGTGGCGTGGGTCAACGTCCCGGTCTCCAGCGCGAGGGAGATGCCGTTCGTGCCGATTCCCCGCTCCGACCAGTCCGCGCCCTCGGCGAACGCGATCGCGTCCGCGCGGCGGAGCACCTCGGGACTGCCCGATCTCCAGAGAAGACACCCCCGCGCATCCGTGAGCACCACGAGGTGGCGGCCCGCGGCCGACGTGTCGGACACCGAGGCCACCACGTCGGCGGCGATGTGCCGCAGCGGCGTGCGCCCACGCGCGTCCGCCACCTGCTCACGGCTGAGGACGCGCGCGGGCAACTCCTGATCCGGCGATATCCCGGCCGCACCGCTACGCCTCCACGCCCGCAGCACCCGCGTGTCGAGATCCGAGGTCGCGCCACCGGCGAGCGCGATCCCGTGGGCCCGGATCGAGCGCTCGGCGAAGGCCCGGGGGTCGGAGAACCTGAGGGCCGGGTGCAACGACATTGCCACCCCCTGGGGACAAAAGTGTGATCTACGTCATCGCCGAAGCTACACGACACGAAGGAGCGGACATGACCCAGACGACAGCCGTCCCCACCGAGCGAGGTGGGCCGGACGAGACGATCACCTCCTGGCTCGCGGAGTTCGACGACGCCCTCCGGGCGGGGGACTCCGACCGGGCCGCGCAGCTGTTCGAGCCCGACGGGTACTGGCGTGACTTCGTGGCCTTCACGTGGAACCTCAAGACACTCGAGGGACGCGAGCAGATCCGCCGGATGCTCGACTCCCAGCTCGCCGCGGTCTCGCCCTCCGACTGGTCGCTCGACGAACCCGCGAGCGCGTCGGACGGTGTGGTCGAGGCGTGGGTGAGCTTCGAGACCGTGGCCGGCCGCGGATGGGCCCACCTCCGACTGCGTGACGGCAGGGCCTGGACCCTCCTGACCACGATGCAGGAGCTCAGAGGCCACGAGGAGAAGAGGCGTCGGACCCGGGAGCAGGGCGTCGAACACGTCATCCGGAGGGGGCGCAAGACCTGGCTCGAGCGGAAGCGGGAACGTCAGGAGACGCTCGGCTACACCGAGCAGCCGTACACGGTGATCATCGGTGGCGGGCAAGGCGGGATCGGACTCGCGGCCCGACTCAAGCGCCTGGGCGTGCCGACCCTGGTGATCGAGAAGAACGAGCGGGCCGGCGACTCGTGGCGCAAGCGCTACAAGTCGCTCCACCTCCACGATCCGGTCTGGTACGACCATCTCCCGTACATCCCCTTCCCCGACGACTGGCCCGTGTTCCCCTCGAAGGACAAGGTCGGGGACTGGCTGGAGCACTACACCGCGATCATGGAGCTCGACTACTGGTCCGGCACGCAGTGTCTCAACGCGGACTTCGACGACCAGTCCGGCACCTGGCGTGTCGAGGTGGACCGGCGCGGTGAGAGGGTCGAACTCCGACCCACCCAGCTGGTGTTCGCCCTCGGGGTCTCCGGTTACCCCAACATCCCTCACGTCGAGGGCGCCGAGTCGTTCGCGGGGGAGCAGTGGCACTCCTCCGAGTTCACGGGTGAGGGGGACGTGGAGGGTAAGCGGGCCGTGGTGATCGGCTCGAACAACTCCGCGCACGACATCTGTGCCGCGCTGTGGGACCACGGCGCCCAGGTCACCATGGTGCAGCGCTCCTCCACCCACATCGCGAGAAGTGACTCGCTCATGTCGCTCGCGCTCGGACCCCTGTACTCCGAGGAGGCCCTCGAGGCCGGCGTGACGACCGAGAAGGCCGACATGCTCTTCGCCTCCTGGCCCTACCGGCTGCTCCCCGGGGTGCAGATCCCCGTCTACGAGCAGATGGCGGAGAAGGACGCCGAGTTCTACGGCAGGCTCCGGGACGCCGGGTTCGAGCTGGACTTCGGGGAGGACGGCTCCGGCCTGTTTCTCAAGTACCTCCGTCGCGGCTCGGGATACTACATCGACGTCGGTGCCAGTCAGCTGGTGATCGACGGCGAGGTCGCGTTGGCGCGCGGTCAGGCGACGCGGATCCACCCCGACGGGGTGGAGCTGGACGACGGGACGATCCTGCCCGCCGACCTCATCGTCTACGCCACCGGCTACGGCTCGATGAACCAGTGGCTGACCGATCTGGTGTCCCAGGACGTCGCCGACCGGGTGGGCAAGGTCTGGGGATACGGTTCCGACACCACCCGGGACCCCGGGCCCTGGGAGGGGGAGCTGCGCAACATGTGGAAGCCGACGAACGTCGACCAGCTCTGGATCCACGGCGGCAACCTGCACCAGTCACGCCACTACTCCAAGTACCTGGCCCTGCAGCTCAAGGCGAGGATGGAAGGAGTGCCCACCCCGGTGTACGAGGTCCAGCGCGTTCATCACCCCTGCTGACGGCGGAGCCGGAAGAGCACTGCGGCCCGTGATCGAGGTCTCGATCACGGGCCGCAGTGCGTGTGACGGGAGGTCAGCCGAGGGACAGGCCGTAACCGCCCGGCTTCGTCGACCGGGGGATCGAGTTGGCCTTCCCGGGCGCCGCCGGTGCCTTCGCCTCGGTGGCCGTGTTGTCGGATGCCGGGGTGTCGGTCTTCGGCTCCTCGGTCGCCGTGTCCGGCGCCGTCGTGGGCTCGGCGGGTGACGTCTCCGC
>NZ_JADDKI010000025.1:0-17642 GCF_015356725.1 Dietzia sp. SYD-A1 | reverse complement strand
GCCCGGACCAGCCAGTCCGGTAGCGGCGGGACCACCTCGTCGTCGTCGTACCGGTACGGCGTCCAGTGCCGCCCCAGGCTGAGCGTCCGCACCGACATCCTGCCCCCGCCGGGCAGCACGATCGACCGCGGCGGTCGCGCGGCGGCCCAGTCCACGCACGCCCGGAGCAGGAACTCCTGCTGCGCGCGGTCCATCCAGTCCGGGACATGGACGGCGCCGGGGGCGAGGATCACCCGCGGACGGTGGATCCCGAAGAGAGGGTCGGTCACCGCGGATCCGCGCCGAGCACTCCCCACGCCTGCTCGGCCAGGGCCGGTGTCGCGGCCGCCACGACGGTCCCGCCGCCCAGTGGCTGCCGCCCGTCCGGGCCGGTGATCACGCCGCCCGCCGCCTCGACGATCGGGATGAGCGCCACGATGTCGTAGGGATTCAGATCCGACTCGACCACGAGGTCCACCCGGCCCGCGGCCAGCATGCAGTAGGCGTAGCAGTCCCCGCCGAAGCGTTGCAGGCGGACCCGCGAGGCGAGGTCGTCGTAGCGCCGTCGCAACCCGCCCTGGTCTCCGAACATCGACGGGTGCGTGGTGTACATGATCGCCTCGGACAGCTCGTCGCACCCGGAGGCGTGGAGGTCGAAGGCCTCCGGACCGTCCGACCGGCGACGCACGGTCGCCCGGCCGTGGACCGCGGAGAAGGTCTCCCCCAACACCGGCTGGTCCATCCACCCCGCCACCGCGCGGCCGTTCTCCACCACTCCGACCAGCGTGCCCCACCCGGCCATGCCCGTCATGAAGGCCTTGGTGCCGTCTATCGGGTCGAGGTACCAGGTGCGCGAGGCGTCGGAGGGGCCGGACTCGCCGTTCTCCTCGCCCACCACCCGGTCCCCCGGCGCCATCGACGAGATCCCGGCACGCAGCAACGCCTCGATGTCCCGGTCGGCCTCGGTCACCGGGTCGTACCCCCGGTCGCCGCCCTTGTCCTCGGCGACCAGATCCTGGAGCTCACCGTGGAAGTGTCGGCGGGCGATCCTGCCGGTGGCGGCGAGCAGCTCGTCGAGATGCTCGATCAGGTCGGGGTCCAGTGGTCGGTCGGGCCTGGCAGTCATGGCCCCATGGTGCATCACGGCCACCGGTCGCACACCCGTTCGCGACGCGAGATCCTCGTTCCCACCCCTCCACCGCCACCCGTCCGGATAACGTGAGCAGACCGAACCGCACGGACGGAGCCGAGAGACGTTGAACGACCTCGTGGACTTCATCTCCACCCGCCGGCTCCAACTCGCCACGGATTCGTGGCAGCACGTCAGCGCGACCGTGCAGGCGGTCCTGCTCGCCACACTGCTGTCGGTCGCGGTCGGTGTGGCGGTCTACCGCAGCAGGGCCGGGTCCGCGGTGGCCACCGGCCTGGCCGCCACCGCCCTGACCGTGCCCTCGTTCGCCCTGCTGGGACTGCTCATCCCCATCCTGGGCCTGGGTGTCCTGCCCACCATGACGGCGCTGGTCATCTACGCGGTGCTGCCGATCCTGCGCAACACCATCGTCGGGCTCGACGCCGTCCCCGCCGCGACGGTCGATGCGGCGCGCGGGGTGGGGATGAGCCGGATGGGAGTCCTGGGCCGGGTGGAGATCCCGCTGGCGTGGCCGTCGATCCTCGCCGGGATCCGTGTGTCCACCCAGATGTCCATGGGCATCCTCGCCATCGCCGCGTACGCCAAGGGACCCGGGTTGGGCAACCTGATCTTCGCCGGGCTCTCCCGGGTGGGGACTCCCACCGCCCTGCCGATGGCGCTCACCGCGACCGTCCTCATCGTCGTCCTCGCGCTCGTCCTCGACGCGCTCCTCGTCCTGCTCGGGCGCCTGACCATCAGGGGGAACCAGTGACCACACCCGCCGCACACGAGTCCGGCGCAGTGTCCGGCGTGCCCATCGCCCTGGACGACGTCACCAAGATCTACCCCGGCCAGGAACGGCCCGCCGTCGACCACGTCTCGCTCGAGCTCCCCGCCGGGCGCACCACCGTGTTCGTGGGGCCGTCCGGCTGCGGCAAGACCACCACGATGCGGATGATCAACCGCCTCATCGAGCCGTCCTCGGGCACCATCACGATCGACGGCCGGGACAACCGGACCCTCGACGCCGACACCCTCCGACGCCACATCGGCTACGCGATCCAGGCGTCCGGCCTGTTCCCGCACATGACGGTCGCCCAGAACGTGGGGACCGTGCCCCGGTTGCTCAGGTGGAGGAGATCGCGCATCTCCGACCGCGTGGACCAGATGCTGGAACTGGTGGGCCTGGACCCCGCCGATTACCGCGACCGCTATCCCGCACAGCTCTCCGGCGGCCAGCAACAGCGCGTCGGGGTGGCACGCGCGCTGGCCGCCGACCCCCCGGTGCTGCTCATGGACGAACCGTTCGGCGCCGTGGACCCCATCACCCGCGCCTCGCTCCAGGACGAACTCATCCGCCTGCAGGAGGATCTGCACAAGACCATCGTCTTTGTCACCCACGACTTCAACGAGGCCGTCCGGCTGGGCGATCGGATCGCCGTGCTCGGTCCCGGTTCCTCGGTCCTCCAGTTCGACTCCCCCGAGGCGATCCTCGCCAATCCGGCGGACGAGACCGTCGCCGGGTTCATCGGCGACGACGCCGCGCTCAAGACCCTCACCCTCCGGCGGGTGGGGGACGTGGACCTGGCGGGGGCGACGACGGCGAGGGAGTCGGAGGCTCCCTCGGACTTCGCCGCCCGCGTCCGCGGGACCGACGACGAGTGGGCGGTGGTGCTCGCCGACGACGGGCGCCCCCTGCGCTGGGTCCGGGGTGACCTGGTGGCCGGGATGCCGGACCTGCGTTCGGGTGGTCAGCCGGTGACGGGAACCGTCACGGTCGACTCGACGCTCCAGGAAGCGCTCGACGGACTGCTCTCGACCGCCAGCGCGACCACCGTGGTGGTGGACCGGTCAGGCGCGTACCGGGGGACGATCGGGATCGACGACCTGGTGGCGGAGCTCCGGCGCATCCACCACCACCACAACGACCCTGGCTCCCCGGAGCCCACAGGCCCCGCGGACACCGTGGAGCGCTCGTGAGCGCCGCGACGACCGACTCCGCCTCCCGCGCGGGGTCCCGGGCGGGGTCCCGCGCGGACTCGGCACGGTTGGTGGTGCAGCCGATCGTCATCACCCTGGCCGCGGTGGGCGTGCTGTGGTGGGCCTTCGGGACCGAGCTCGACGAGACCCAGCGGGCCTCGCTCAACGCCTCGTCCATCACCCAACGCACCCTGGAGCACGTCCAGATCACCTTCACCGTGGCCGCGATCGTCGTCGCGGTGGGGGTGCCGTTGGGGATCCTGCTCACCCGCCGCCGGATGGGTTTCCTCGCGCCCGTCGCCATCGGGATCGCCAACATCGGCCAGGCGGCGCCGGCGATCGGCCTGATCGTGCTGCTCTTCCTCGCCACCAACCGCACCGGCTTCTGGATCGGTGTCCTTCCCGTGGCCGTCTACTCACTGCTCCCGGTGCTGCGCAACACGATCGTGGGCATCCGGAACGTGGATCCGGCGCTGATCGACGCGGCGCGCGGGCAGGGCATGACCTCACGACGGGTCCTGCGCACCGTCGAGCTGCCGCTGGCGGTGCCGTTCATCCTGGCCGGGCTCCGGACCACGCTGGTACTGGCGGTCGGCACCGCCACGCTGAGCTTCCTGGTGGACGCGGGCGGACTGGGGATCTTCATCGACACCGGTTACCGCCTCCAGGACACCACCACCCTCGTGGTGGGTTCCGTCCTGGCGGTGTGCCTGGCCCTGCTGGTCGACTGGCTCGGCGGGGTGGGCGAGGTCCTGTTCAACCCGAGGGGGCTGCGATGACCACCGTGAAGCGACTCCTCGCCTCGTGCCTGGCCACCGTTCTCGTGGCGACCGGGTGTGGGCTGAGCGACGGCGGGTCCGTACCGCTGCCCGTGGGCCCCGGGCCGGACGGGACCGTCCCCGCGCTCGAAGGGGTTCGCGTGACGGTCGGCGGCAAGGACTTCACCGAGGGCGTGATCAGCAGCTATCTGGTGGAGTTCCTCCTGGCGGCCGCCGGGATGGAGGTCTCCGACATGTCCTCGCTGGCCGGGTCCAACAGTTTCCGGCAGGCCCTGGTCACCGGCCAGGTCGACATCGGGATGGAGTACACGGGCACCGCGTGGATGAGCTACCTCGGCAACTCCGAACCGGTCCGCGACCCCGAAGCGCAGTGGGTCGCGGTCCGGGACGCCGACCTCGAGGCCCACGACATCCGGTGGCTACCCCCGACCACCGTCGACAACACCTATTCGTTCGCCCTGAACCGGGACACCGCGCAGGAGACGGGCGTCCGCACGTTCTCCGACTACGCCCGGCTCGTCCAGACCGATCCGGAGTCGGCCGTGACCTGTATGGAGACCGAATTCTCCGTGAGGCGTGACGGCTGGCCGGGCCTGGCCGAGGCCTACGGCTTCGACGCCGCCACGGTCCCCGTGCCGATCATGCAGCCCGGGATCATCTACCAGGCCACCGCCACCGGCCGGGAATGCCGGTTCGGGGAGGTCTACACCACCGACGGCCGGATCAAGGGACTCGACCTGGTGGTCCTGGAGGACGACCGTCGCTTCTTCCCCGTCTACAACCTCGCGACGGTGGTCCGGGGCGAGTTCCTGGACGCGCACCCGGAGATCGAGCAGGTTCTCGCGCCGCTCATCGAGGTCCTCGACAACGACGTGATGGTCGACCTCAACATGCGGGTCGACGTCGACGGCGACGATCCGGCACTGGTCGCGAGGGATTTCCTGGTGGAACAGGGACTCGTCTCCGTGGAGTGACCGTCGCCGGTCCGTGCATCCGGCGGCGAGGTGGCGAACAATCGGGGGAGGCACCCGAGGAGGAGACCCATGACCAGGAATCTGCTGTCGTCGCTCCCCAGGTCGGCGGCGCGGCTTCCGCGGATGGCGCCGGACGTGGGCCGGCTCCCGGCCGGGAGGATCGTCACCCTCACCGACGACGTCACCACCAGGCTCTACGACACGGGTGAGGATCACCTGACCCCGGTGGTACTGCTGCACGGGATGGCGGCCACCGGAATGCTCAACTGGTACCAGACCTTTCAACGCCTGCAGGGGGAGTACCGGCTCATCACCTACGATCAGCGGCGCCACGGCATGGGCGACGGTGGCCGGTTCGACTTCGACTCCCTGAGCGAGGACGTACTCCGGGTGGCCGACCACCTGGAGCTGGACCGGCCGGTCATCGGCGGGTACTCGATGGGCGGGATCGTCGCCCAACTCACGGCCCGGCGGGACCCGTCCCGGCTCGGGGGTCTGGTGCTGGCCGCGACCGGGACGGGCGCCCAGCGCAACGCCCTGGAGAGGATCACGCTCGGCTCGTTGACGCGCGGGGCGCCCGCCCTCAACGCCGTACCCGTCGAGGTGGCCAGACAGATCGACGACGAGGTGCCCGGCGCCTACACCTGGGCGATACGCGAACTGGCCTCCGTGCCCCTCGCCACCCACCGGACCGTGATCGCGGAAGTGGCCCGGTTCAACTCCACGTCGTGGCTCCACGAACTTGACCTCCCGGTCGCGATCATCAAGACCATGCGCGACATCGCCTTCCCCCGGTGGATCCAGGACGAGATGGCCGATCTCCTGCCGCACAGCGCGGTGTTCCCGATCAGCGCCGGTCACGCGGCCTGCGCGACGCACCCCGGGAGGTTCGCGCGTCGGATGCGCACGGCGCTCGGCTGGGTGGTGTCCAACAGGCACTGAGTGCGGTCCGGGAGCGGCGCCGACGCCACGGTCCGGGCGCCTGTCCGGTCGGCGGGACTAGAGCGCCGAGTACCGCACCGCGGTGATGACGAAGACCACGATCGCGATCCCGCCGAGGACGACGCCGGCCAACCCCCGCCGAGGGTCGGGTTCCTCGTTGGTGAGCCACCCCGTGGGCCATCGCGCGAGCAGCCCGAACGCCACCGCCATCAACGCGGCGAGGAACGCGATGATGTTGAGCAGGGGAACCCAGGACAGCGCGAGGGAACCCGCCCCCAGCACCAGTGCCCGGGTACCCAGATCCATGCTCCCGGACGGTCTCCTCCTCGGCATCCTCGTCGAGTCCTTCCTCTGCCGGCCGGGCTCGGAACGGGGGCGCGTCGGCATGGGACGAGTCTAACCGCGCGCGTCCGCACCCCCGTCTCAGCTCAGGAACTGGCCGTCGACGAAGCCGGCCAGCAGTACCGCGAACCCGCCCATCTCACCCACGATGAGTGCCACCATGCCGACGTGCGTCGCAGGCGAGGCACCGTCGAACTGGTTGGTCGTGTCCTTCAGGGCACCGTGCACGATGTAGCTGGCGATCGCCACGACGAAGAAGAACACCAGGACCCCGGCCGCGGCGAGGTTGACCCAGGTCGGCCAACTACTCAGCTCCACGAACACGGCGATGAGCAGCGTCGCGAAGGAGTACAGCAGGGCCGCCCGGTGCGCGATGTCGACGTACGGGTGCGCGAGGTGGTCGGCGCTCGTCGCCATCTGCCGGTATTTCCACACCCCCAGCCCCAGGGCCAGCAGGAAGATCAGCCCGGCGGCGAGCAGCGTGAGCCGCGTGTCCGGGCCGAGTTCGACCGTCGCCGCCGACAGGAGGTGGGAATCGAGGGGGTCCATGGGTCCTTCCGAGGGCGCCGGACGGCACCGCCGTCCTTCGTGACAGCTCCGACCCTAGGGCAGAGCGCGCTGCCGCGCGGTGACCTCCGGGGGTGCGGTGTCGTCCCTCCCGGAGAGCCACGAGAATGCTCGGTATGCGACGACTACGAGAACTCGCGGGCCGGCCCGACGTCACGACCGATCTCCTGCAGATCGTCAAGAGTGTGATCGCCGCCACCGCCGCGTGGTGGCTGTCGGCGCACGTGCTCAACTCACCCCTGCCGTTCCTGGCGCCCTGGACCGCGCTGCTCACCGTGCACGCCACGGTCCACCGGTCATTGTCCCGCGGAGTACAGACGACTGTGGCGTCCGCGATCGGTGTCGGGATGTCCTTCCTCATCGGCTATTACCTGGGCGTCAGTGTGTGGACCTTCGCGCTGGCGATGTTCGTGGGGCTGGCCGGAGCCCGGATCACCTGGATCAGGGACGAGGGGGTGGCGATCGCCACCACGGCGGTGTTCGTGCTCTCCAGCGGATTCTCCGATCAGCAGCCCCTCCTGCTCGACCGCATCCTCGAGGTCGCCGTCGGGGTGGGGATCGGGGTACTGGTCAATCTGCTGATCATCCCCCCGGTGCGCGACCAGCAGGCGTCCAGCCACGTGGACAGCATCGACCGCCGGCTCGGCGACATCCTCATCGACATGGCCGATGAGTTCTCCACCTCATGGGAGACCGACAACGCCGACGCGTGGCGTCGCGAGATCGAGTCGGTGTCCGAGGAGGTCGAGACGGCGTGGGGGACGGTGAACTTCGCCCGGGAGAGCCGACGCTCGAACCCCCGTCTGATCCGGCGACGCCTCGGTGGCGCACGGCAGGTCGGCGAGAGCGTCGACTACGCGGAGGTGCTGAGCCGCGTCGACGAGGCCGTCTCGCACATGAGGCACCTGATCCGGACCCTCCACGAGGCCACCTACACCGAGGGGCCATGGGACGAGCGTTTCCGCAGCGAGTGGGCCTCGATCGCGCGGGACGCCGGCCGGGCGATCGCCGATCCCGACGCCGAGATGGACTCCATCCACGACAGGCTGATCGGGTTGACGCACTCCATGGCGGAGGACGGCCGACTGCCCCGGGACTCCTGGCCGGTCTACGGTTCGCTGCTCACCAGCATGCTCCACATCGCGCTGCTCATCGACGACGTCGCCTCGGAGCGGCCCGTGCGGTAACCCGCCTAGTGATCGTCCCGGTCGGCCTGGCGCCGCAGATCATCCAGTCTGGCGACCCTCCTGGCGCCGGCGAGTTGCCGATACGAGGATTCGACCAACTCGGCGACCTCGTCCCAGTCCACAGTGCCGGGATGCCCCGCCCCCGCCCCGGGCCGGTCCAGTGGCAACGCCCGCCATCCCCGGACCCCCACGTAGGCGGGCACCACGAAGCGCTCGTCCAGGTCGAGGGCCGGCAGGTCGTCGGGATCGGGGAGGAACAGCAGGGCGCGATCGAGTCGAGACCCCGAATGCTCGCCCTTCACGGCGCCGCCGTAGGTGGCGAAGACCCTGGTCGTGTACCAGTTCGGTCGCCCGTGCGAGATCTTCTCCGCAGCATCCGGAAGGGCCAGGCAGATGCGACGAACCCGGGCGAGCAGTGGATCGGAGTCGTCGAACATGACGGGGTGGCCCACGGCTACAACCTCACGTCGTTGTAGGCCCTCTCGTCCTCGATCGGTTCGAGGTGGGTGGTGATGTGGGAATGCGGAAGCGCGGCGTGGATCTCCTGCTCGACCGTCTCGACGAGGTCGTGGCCCTGATCCACACTCCAGTCACCGGGGACGAGCGCGTGGAACTCGACGAACCTCCACCTGCCGGATTCGCGTGTCCGCAGCTCGTGGAAGTCGACCCGGCCGGGCTGCCGATGCCTGTCCAGCACCTCCTGGATCGCCCGGTTGTCCTCGTCGGGCAGTGTCGCGTCCATCAGCCCCATGCCGGATTCGTGGACCAGCTTGTACCCGATGAACAGGATGTTGAGCCCCACCGCGAGCGCGACGATCGGATCGAGGAACTCCCACCCGGTGATCCACACCAGTGCCACGCCGATCACCACACCGACCGAGGTCACGACGTCTGTCATCAGGTGTTTTCCGTCAGCCTTCAGCGTGGGTGACCGATGCCGTGTCCCCGCCCGGATCAACAGGGCGCCGACGACGCCGTTGACCACCGCGGCCACGACCGAGATCGCGAGACCCAACCCGAGTGACTCGATCGGCACCGGGTTGATCAGTCGCTCGACGCCCGTGTAGAGGATGAACGTCGAGGCGACGAAGATCATCGCGCCCTCGACCCCGGCGGAGAAGTACTCGGCCTTGGAGTGGCCGTACTGATGGTCGTCGTCGGCCGGGCGCTCCGCGACCGTGATGGCGATCAACGCCACCACCGAGGCCACCAGGTTGACCACCGACTCGGCCGCGTCCGAGAGCAGGCCGACCGACCCGGTCACCCACCAGGCCGCCATCTTCAGCGCGATGGTGACGATCGACGTGGCCACCGACAACCACGCGAACTTCTTCAGAGTCGACACGTCGACTCAGCGTAGTCCGACCGCGAGACGACGTCCCCCCTGCCGACCGGCGGATGTCGGTAGGGTCGTAGGCATGCATGGAGGACTTGTCTGGCTCGCAGTAGCGGTGTTGCTCGCCGCCGGTGAGGCGGCGGGGGGCGAACTCTTCCTCATCATGCTCGCCGGGGGCGCACTCGGCGGGGCGGCGGCCGCCGCACTCGGCGCCCCGATATGGGGACAGGCCCTGGCCTTCGCCCTCGTCTCGATCATCCTCGTCGCGGGTGTGCGACCCCTCGTCCGCCGCCGCATGCTGGCCGCGCTCCCCGAGCACGACACCAACACCGCTGCCCTGACCGGACGCGACGGCACCGTGATCGAGTCGATCGGGCCGTCCGGCGGTCTGGTCGAGATCGCCGGTGACACGTGGACGGCACGCCCGCTCATCGAGGGCGAGACGTTCGACGCCGGGGACAAGGTCCTCGTACATGAGATCGACGGGGCCACCGCGATAGTCGTGCGTGGACTCTAGAGCACGCGGGTCAGACACACAGCCGACAGCACGACACAATTGGAGGAAACCATGGAAGGCTTGATCTTCCTCGCCGTCATCGTCATCCTGATCGCCTCGGTGGTGGTGAGTTCCGTGAAGCTCATACCGCAGGCGGAGGCCGCGGTCATCGAGCGGCTCGGGCGATATCAACGGACCGCGAGCGGCCAGCTGACGCTGATCATCCCGTTCATCGACCGCGTGCGCGCCAAGGTGGACCTCCGCGAGCGCGTCGTGACCTTCCCGCCCCAGTCGATGATCACCGAGGACAACCTCACGCTGAGCATCGACACGGTCGTCTACTTCCAGGTCACCGACCCGAAGTCGGCGGTCTACGAGATCAACAACTACATCATCGCCGTGGAGCAGCTCGCCACCACCACCCTGCGCAACGTCGTGGGTGGCCTCACCCTCGAGCAGACCCTGACCAGCCGCGACATGATCAACAAGCAGCTGCGCGGGGTGCTGGACTCGGAGACCGGACGATGGGGCCTGCGGGTGGCCCGGGTCGAGCTGCGGTCGATCGATCCGCCGCCCTCCATCCAGGACTCGATGGAGAAGCAGATGCGTGCGGACCGCGAGAAGCGCGCGACCATCCTCACCGCCGAAGGTCAACGCGAAGCCGCGATCACCACCGCGCAGGGCGCCAAGCAGGCCGCCATCCTCGACGCCGAGGGCAACAAGCAGGCCGCGATCCTGTCCGCCGAGGCCGACCGCCAGTCGCGCATGCTGCGGGCCCAGGGTGAGCGGGCCGCCCGGTACCTCGTGGCCGAGGGTCAGGCCGCGGCCATCGCCCGCGTCAACGCGGCGGTCAAGGCCTCGAAGCCCACCCCGGAAATGCTCGCCTACCAGTACGTGCAGAATCTGCCGGAGATGGCCAAGGGCGATGCCGCGACGATGTGGATGATCCCGTCGCAGTTCGGCGATTCGCTCGAGAACTTCGCCAAGGCCGTGGCCAAGAAGGACGACGACGGGGTCTTCCGCTACGAGCCCGCGGACGTCGACACGGATGCGGATCTGCCGTCCGCGCCCGACGAGTGGTTCGACACGTCCACCGACCCGGAGATCGCCCGCTCCGTGGCCGCCGCGGAGGCCGCCGCCAAGGGGACGACCTCGGTCATGGACGAGGAGCCGCGCAAGGCCAAGCCCAAGCCGGGCGTGTTCGACATGGTGCCGGAGTCCGAGGGCGGGGCCGCCCCCGACGACACGCCCGCCCTCTCCGGGCCGCAGGGGGCGCAGCCGGGTCAACCCACCGGTATCGACCCCGCCGCGGGGCTCGACACCGACCTGCACCAAGGCGGATACCCGCTCGACGAGAGCGGCCGAGACCGTCCCTGAACGGATCCGGCCGGGTTCCGGGCGCCGCCACGACCACTGGAAGTAACATGCCTGTGTGGCACGTAACAGTGGACGCGGTGGCGCCCAGCCACCCGATGAGGAGGACATCCGTCTGATCGAGGCGGCGGCCTCGGTCATCGCCGAGCGCGGCATCAAGGGCGCGAGCACCGACGACATCGCCCGAGCGGCCGGGGTGACGAGGGTGACCCTGTATCGCCGGCTCGGTCCCCGCGAACAGATCCTCCGTGCCCTGTACGCCCACGAGGCACAGCGCCTGATGATGTCGGTCATCGCGCGGTTCACCCCGTTCGAGTCCCTCGAGTGGGACCCCGTCAGACACGTCGAGGACCTTCTCGTCGGCACCGTCTTCGACATCCGGAGAAGCGAGATCCTGCAGCGCATCGTCGAGGTGGACAAGCTCGAGGCCATGGCGATGCTCGCCGGACAGTCCGACTCGGTCCTCGGTGCCATCACCGAGATCGTCGCCGATTTCATCCGGAGCACCTGGAACGCCGATGTGCACACCCGCCCGATGGACGCGGACGAGTTCGACACCCTGTCCCGCGAGGTCGGGAGCGTCGTGGGCCGCTTCCTCCACTCCATCGCCGTGATGCCGGACGGACCGCCGGTCCTCGAGACCGAGGAGGAGATCCGGGAGCTGGCGCGGCGGGCCCTGGTCCCGATGATCCTGCAGCGCTGAGCGGTCTCGGAACGCCGGGTCGCCTCGGAGGGTCGGTCCGCCTCAGAGTGAGGTGGGCACCTTCTCCCCGCCCAGTTCATGGGCCAGCGCGGCCCCGAGGGCGGGATAGCGGAACGGATGTGCGAGATCGCGCAGCACCACCGGGTCGACCTTCTGGTCCGCCAGCGCGAGCTCGTCCGAGCCACGACTGCCCAGCAGCAGACCGGGCGCGAACCCGGGGACCGGGACCACGGTGGGACGGCGGAGCACCGACCCCAGGACACGGGTGAACTGCGAATTGGTGACCGGCTGCGGCGCCACTGCGTTGAGGGTCCCGACCAGTGTGGGGTCGACGACGGCACGGAGGTAGATGTCGGTGAGGTCGTCGAGCGCGATCCAGGACATCCACTGCCGCCCAGAACCCAATCGGCCACCGAGGCCCGTCCGGGTGATGGCGGCCAGGGGAGGCAACAGACCACCCGCTCCGGACAGGACGAGGCCGGTGCGCATGGTCACCACGCGGGCGCGGGACCGGCGGGCGGGCTCGCAGGCCGCCTCCCATTCGGCCACGATCTCGGCCAGGGGCCCGGAACCCGGGCCGGTCTCCTCGGTGAGGGTCCGATCACCGCAGTCGGCGCCGTAGTAGCCGATGGCGGAGGAGCACACCATCGCCGTGGCACCGTCCCGCGCGGCGACGAGCTCGGCGAGTCTGCGGGTGGGCCCGATCCGGCTGTCGCGGACCGCGGCCAGGTGGCGGTCGGTGAACCGGCCCGCGATGGAGGCGCCGGCCAGGTGGACCAGCACGTCCACGCCGTCGAGGAGCGTCGGATCCGGGTCACCGGTGTCCCACCGGCGTTCGTCGGCGCCGCTCGCCGCGCCCCGGACGAGTCGGATCACGTGGTGGCCGGCGACGCCGAGAAGGGCGCACAGCGCGGTGCCGACCAGGCCCGAGGCACCGGTGACCGCCACGGTCAGGGTGCGCCGTCCTCCCGGGTCGGCGAAGTGCCGGACCCGGTCGAGGTCGAGGGCCATCTGGCGGTAGCGGTAGGCGAAGACCGGGGAGAGGAGGGGACCCGGCACGCGGGCGCGGACGCGGTCACCCAGCACGGCGGTACCCTCCGGGCCGGCGGTGACGGTGTGCTCGTGGACCCACCCCGTCAGCCCCGCGTAGGGCTGGGAGACGCAGCGGTCCACGAACCGCTCGCCCTCGACGTACCCGCCGGGGTCGTGCCGGGCGATCCAGCGCGGTCCGAATCGGATCCCCAGGGGCCCGGGGAGCGCGGACCTCGGCTCGAGCACGGCCTCACCGTCCCGCAGGGAATCGGCCTGGCGCACCGGGCGCAGCGACATGAACGGTGGCGAGAGCCGGAGGAAGGCGCCCGGCGAGGCCAGGTAGTCCCACGCCTCGTCCGCGCCGGCCCGGATGGTGCAACGGAGATCGATACTCATGAGGCCGGCTCTCAGGGCAGCAGGCACAGCGGGGTGACGTCGCCCCGCCCGCCGGCCATGGGAACGGTCAGAAACGCACACGACCACCATCCACGCGCGTCGACGACGTCACGGACGGTGGACCACTGCGCCTCGTCGAGCGCGGGCCCGCGGCTCAGCACGAACCCGGAGGACCGGCTCGGGTCGCCGACGATCGCCAGCGAGTAGTCGTCCGCCAGGTAGGTGATCCGGTAGTTGACCGGGCCGTTCTCGTCCTGGAACGGCACCTGCGGGAAATTCACCCGTAGGGAGGCGTTGGTGGCGGTGTCACGGATCGTCGCCTCGCCCTCGATCACCGAATCCGAGCTGAGGGCCGATCCGCAGGAGTTGCGCACCGAGATCGTGTCGGGGGAGATTCGTGCGTACTCGGCGGTCGTGTCGTTGGTGCACTGCAGCGTGTACGGCTGCGGGATCGCGGCGACCTGGTACCAGGTTCCCACGAACCTGTCGGGGTCGACGTATCCGACCTGCTGCAGCTCGGGACCTCCGATCGACCCCACCGCGATACCGTCGGGGACCCTGAGCTGCGAGGACCCCCCGCCGAGGCGGCCTCCGTCGGTCAGGTCCTGGGCCCCGGCCGCGGGGACGCCCACCACCCCGGCGGCCATCAGCGGGACCACGGCCAGTGCGGTGGCGATCAGACGGGACCGGGGACTGCGTGACGGGGTCATGGGTGGGTCTCCTTCGTGTCGGCTGTGCTGGCTGGGGCGGGGTCGTCCGGAGCCGCGCCGGGGGACGCGGAGGCGTGCGGGTCGCCCGGCCACCAGACCCGCTCCCCGACGAGAGTGAACAGTGCCGGCACCACCAGGGTCCTCACGAGGAAGGTGTCCAGCAGGACGCCGAGGGCCACGATCACACCCACCTGGGTGAGAACGATGAGCGGCAGCACGCCCAAGACCACGAAGACCGAGGCCAGGACGATTCCGGCGGAGGTGATCACGCCACCGGTGAGGGCCACGGCCCGGACCATGGCCTCGCGGGTGGAGTGCGTGGCCGCCTCCTCCCGGGCCCGGATGACGAGGAAGACCGAGTAGTCCACCCCGAGGGCCACCAGGAACAGGAAGCTGTACAGCGGGACCGACACGTCCAACCCCGGGAAGCCGAGGATCTGGGTGGTGACGAAGGTCCCGAGACCGAGGGCCGCGAGCGACGAGAGCACCGTCGCACCCAACAGGAGCAACGGGGCGATCAGCGCCCGCAACGCCAGCACCAGGACGGCGAACACCACCAGGAGGATGAGCGGCGCGATCAGTGCGAGGTCGCGCAGGTTGCCGTCGGAGGTGTCGACGGCCTCGGCCACCGGACCGCCGACGATCGCCTCGGATCCCGGCACCTCATCGACCGCGGAGCGCAACGCCACGACGCTGTCCTCGGACCGGTCGGTCGCGGGGGCGGCGTCCAGGGTCACGGTGATGCGGCTCCACCCGGTATCCGATTCCCCGGCCGGCACTGCGGACACGACCCCCTCGACCCCCTGCACGGCCTCGAGGACGTCCGTCTCGGTGCCGGTCCGGGTGAGCACGGTGACAGGATCGGTGACGCCGGCCGGGAAGTGCTCGGCGGCCGTCTCGAGGCCGGCCACCGCCTCGGAGGGCGTGCGGAACTGCTCGGTCTGACTGAGGCCGATCCGGGTTCCCAGCAGCCCGAACGCGAGGATGACAAGGATCAACACACACGAGATGAGGACCCGGGCCGGGCGGGTGACCACTCCGGAGGCGATGCGGCCCCAGACGCCGGACGGCACGTCCTCGCGGAAGCCCTCGGGGGTCGTCGGGACGATCAGACGCCGGCGCTTGCTGGAGCTCGCGTTCGCGCGCCCGGTGTCGCGCCCCGGCCGGGGGACGAAGGGCCAGAACAGGCCGCGCCCGCACACGGCCAGCGCGGCCGGGAGCGCCACGAGGGCGTACGCCAGGGCGACGAGCAGACCGACGGCCGCCGAGATGCCGAGCGACCGATAGTTCGGCAGGGTGGCGAGCAACAGCGTGAGCAGGGCCAGGACCACGGTGATGTTGCTGGCGACGATCGCGGGCACCGCCCCGCGGTACGCGTCGCCCAGCGCCTGGCGACGGTTCTCGGTCTTCCGCAGCTCCTCGCGGTATCTGGAGACCAACAGCAACGCGTAGTTGGTCCCTGCCCCGAACACCAGGACGGAGACGATGCCGGAGGTGGACCCGTCGACGGTCACACCGAGGGCGTCGCCGACGGTCGAGACCAACAGGGAGGCGACCCGGTCGGCGACCGCGATCACGACGAGGGGGACGAGCCACAGGACCGGTGAGCGGTAGGTGATGATGAGGAGCACCGCGACGACCGTCGCGGTCGCGGCCAGCAACCGGAAGTCCGCGCCCTCGAAGGCGGCGGCCGTGTCGGCCGCGAAGGCGGGCCCGCCGGTGAGCTGGGCCTCCAGGCCGGGATCCAGGCCATCGGCGACGGCGGCGCGCATGTCGCGGACCAGCTCACTGCCCTGCTCGTTGGAGATCGACTCGACATCGACCGGCACCAGGACCAGAGCGGCGGCCCCGTCCTCGGACGGGATCGGTCCCTGGGGCGCGGCGCCGACGACCTCCGCCATCCGCTCGCCCGCTCCCACCGCGGCCGCGATCCCCTCCGGGCCGAGCACGTCGCCGTCCTGCCTGGTGACCACCAGCACGGCCGGCACGGATCCGGCGTCGGGGAACTCCTGCTGGATCTGGGAGACGAGGGCGGCCTCGGAGGTGTCCGGCAGCGTCTGGGGAGCCTCCGACGCCCCCTCGGACGAGGCCAGGGCGAACACGGCGCCGGAGACGAGCAGGACGGCCGCGAGGATCATCCACGCCGTGAGCTTCCCCGTCAGCACCCGCACCCAGCCTCCGGAGGTCGCGTGCGTCTCGCCCGCCGTACTCCGAGTCCTCATCGTCTCCCTCGCCCTCACGCGTTGTATTCGGAGAGGAACGCCTCGAGGATGGCGTTGACCTCGTCCGGCCGTTCCATGGTCGGCGAATGCCCCGCACCGGGGATCTCGTGGAACCTCGTGTCGGCGATGAGATCGGCTATCCGGCGCGACTTCTCGGGCGGCGTGGCGGCGTCCTCCGCGCCCACCACGACCAGCGTCGGGGCGATGATCCGGATGGCCTCGTCCTCGCACGGGTCGCGGTCCGCCACCGAGTTGATGGCCCGGACGAGGCCGGCGCGGTCAGTTCGCTCGAGGATCGCCATCCACTCGTCGACCCAGGGGGCCGAGAGGTTGCGGTCGGCGAGCATGATCGGGGCCACCCGTGACCGCAGGGGCCTGATGCCGGCGAGGCGGTACACCTTGGACAGTGTCTTGTACTTACTGCGGTTGGCCGGCTCCTCCGCCGTGGCCGCGGAGTCGAGGAGCGTGAGCGAGTGCACGATCTCTGGGTTGCGGGCAGCGAGCCGCATCCCCACGAAGCCGCCCATGGACAGGCCGACGAAGTTGACCACGGGGATCTGCAGGTGTCGGAGGAGCTCGGAGACGTCCACGGTCAGCGTGTCCATGTCGTATCCGCCGAGCGCGCGGGGCGAGTCGCCCTGCCCACGGAAGTCGACGGCCACGCACCGGTACCTGTCCCGCAGGTGGGCGATCTGGTGCTGGAACATCCACCCCGAGAAGAGCAGACCATGGGCGAAGAACACCACGGGTGCGTCCTCCCGTCCGGCGGGGACGCCGGTGTCGGTGTAGGCGATGGTCGTGTGACCGCGCTGGAAAGTGGGCATCGTGGCTCTCCTGATAGTCGGACGGCCACCGTGTCCGGCCGCCACAGACGTACGTTACGGCGGCCGGCGCCACCTTTTCGTCACCTCGCGTTGATCGGCTGGCGGGTCACCCGTGGGCGGTCGGATGCCCGGTCACCTCAGGGTGATCAGACCCCGAGGGTCCTCCCCTCCCGCAGCCCGCTCCAGGTGCTGGTGCTCGTTGACGGCGATGCAGGTCATCCCGCCGCGACCCACGACGACCCGGGCCACTCCGGTGTTGACGGTCACCCGTTGGAGTCGGGTCCACAACCCCACCACGCCCTCCGGGTCGGCCAACAGGCCCGCGACCGCCAGCGAGATCGTCCCGGCCGAGCTCACCACCACCGTCGTGCGGCCCGATCCGGATCGGGCCGCCGCGTCCGCGATCGCCGACTCCGCGGCAGCCCGGTAGGTGTCGAAGGCCTCGAGCCCAGCCCAGTGCCCGAGCGCGGCGTCGAGCTGACGTTGGAACGCCTGCTTGGCCTCGTCCGAGGCACCGGCCGAATCGAGGGTCCCGTGACCGGCACTGACCCCGGCCACCCGGGCCGCGGTGAGCACCTCGTCGGCGTCGTACTCGGCCCAGCGCTCGTCGCACTCGACCGGGCAGTCCCACCCGGCCCCCTCCCGCAGGCCCTCTCGCAGGCCTTTGACC
>NZ_JADDKI010000254.1:0-8241 GCF_015356725.1 Dietzia sp. SYD-A1 | reverse complement strand
TGATCGCCGAATTCGCCCGCCGACGCCCCGCCCCGGACCCCGCGCAGGCCACCGGCCTGCTCACCCCCCGGGAACGTGACATCGTCCGGCTGCTCGCCGAGGGCATGTCGAACTCCGAGATCGCCGCCGCTCTCCACGTCGAACAGTCCACCGTCAAGTCCCATCTCGGGCGGGCGATGACCAAACTCGGCACAAGGGACCGGGTGCAGACCGTGGTGTGGGCCTACCGGACGGGTGTCGCGGGCGGGGCGTGAGCTGTCTACAGGATCGCTCCCGGGGTGTACTCGGCGGCCTCCGGGTGGCGGCGGGCGAGTTCCCGGGCCTTCGCGACCACCGCGTCGACCTGGTCTCCCGCCGCTCCCACGAACGCCGCGCGGTCGGACAGCGCCTCGTCGAGTGCCGCGCGATCCAGGGGCAGCCGGTCATCCGCGGCCAACCGGTCCAACAGGTCGGGTTCGCGGCCCTCCTCACGCATGGCCAGCGCCACCGCGACCGCGTTCTCCTTGATGGCCTCGTGGGCGACCTCACGCCCGACCCCCGCCCGGACGGCGGCCATGAGGACCTTGGTGGTGGCGAGGAACGGCAGGTACCGCTGGAGCTCCTTGTCGATCACCGCCGGATAGGCCCCGAACTCGTCCAGGACGGTGAGGAAGGTCTCGAACATCCCGTCCAGGGCGAAGAACGCGTCGGGCAGTGCCACCCGACGCACCACCGAGCAGAAGACGTCCCCCTCGTTCCACTGCGCGCCCGCGAGCTCGGCCGCCATCGAGCCGTAGCCGCGGAGGACCACCTGGAGGCCGTTGACGCGCTCGCACGAGCGGGTGTTCATCTTGTGCGGCATCGCGGACGACCCGACCTGCCCGGGCTGGAACCCCTCCGTGACCAGCTCGTGCCCGGCCATGAGCCGGATGGTCTGCGCCAGCGACGACGGTCCGGCGCCGAGCTGCACGAGCGCGGAGACGACCTCGTGGTCGAGCGACCGGGGGTAGACCTGCCCCACCGAGTCGAACGTGCGGGAGAAGCCGAGGTGCTCGGCGATCCGGCGCTCGAGTTCAGTCATCATGGCGGGGTCGCCGCCGAGGAGGTCGAGCATGTCCTGGGCCGTCCCCATCGGGCCCTTGATCCCACGTAGCGGGTACCGCTCGAGCAGCGACTCGACCCGCTCGAGCGCGACCAGCAGCTCGTCGGCGGCCGAGGCGAACCGCTTGCCGAGCGTGGTGGCCTGCGCGGCGACGTTGTGGCTGCGCCCGGCCATCACGGTGTCACGGTGGGCGACGGCGTGCTCGGCCAGTCGACGGACGGCCGCCACGCCCCGGTCACGGACGAGCTCGAGGGACCGCACCACCTGCAGCTGCTCGACGTTCTCGGTGAGGTCCCGACTCGTCATGCCCTTGTGGATGTGCTCGTGCCCGGCGAGAGCGTTGAATTCCTCGATCCGGGCCTTGACGTCATGCCGGGTGACCCGCTCGCGCTCGGCGATCGAATCGAGGTCGACCCGGTCGATCACGGCCTCATACGCCTCGATCACCCCGTCGGGGACCTCGATGCCCAGGTCGCGCTGGGCGCGGAGCACCGCGATCCACAGCTGGCGCTCGAGCACGATCTTGTGCTCGGCGGACCACAGCGTGGCCAGGTCGGCGCTCGCGTAACGCGAGGCGAGGACGTTCGCCAGGCGGGGCTTGACGGTCTGCGGGGAAGCGGCGTTCTGGGCGGTCACACCACCCAGTATCGCAGGGCGGTCAGGAGACCATGGATCCGCCGGTGGACCCGTTGAAGATCTCACTGGCGTGGACGTAGACCTGCTCCACCGTCAACGGGGCCTGCAGCAGCAGCCACGGGCGGAGGATGTACACGGCGGTGGTGATGATCTCGGCGGAACCCATGCGCCGACGGTAGCGTCCCGGGGCGTCCGCCGTGGCCCGTTCTCACGGCAGCAGCACCGCTCTCACGGCAGCAGCACAGCCCGGAGCCGATCCATGGCCTCGGCGATCTCCTCGGTGCCCCCGGCGAAGCTCAACCGGACGGTGCGCCGTCCGTCGACGGTGTCGAAGTCGACGCCAGGGGTCAGCGCCACCCCGGTGCGGTCCAGGATCTCGGCGCACCACGCCACCGAGTCGTCGGTCCACCGCGAGACGTCGAGGTAGGCGTAGAAGGCGCCATCCGGCGGAGCGATACGTCCCACCCCCAACTCCCCCAGGCGACGGAGCACCACATCACGGTTCAGGGCGTATCGCCGGACGTGCGCGTCGAGCTCGGCGGCGGCCTCGTCGGTGAACGCGGCGACAGCGGCGAACTGCGCGTGCGTGGGCGGGCAGATGGTGAGGTTGCCGACGAGCCGGTCCACGGGGTCGTGCAGGTGGCGCGGCAGCAGCATCCACCCGATGCGCCACCCGGTCATGGAGAAGTATTTGGAGACCGACCCCATCACCACGGACTCGCGGCTGGTCCGCCACGCGCTCGCGCACTCCCGGCCGTAGGTGACCCCGTGGTAGATCTCGTCGCTGACGAGCAGCGTGCCCCGGTCCTCGCACCAGCGCGCGAGGGCGGCGAGTTCACCGGCGTCGATGATGGTCCCGGTCGGGTTGGCGGGACTGGCCACGACGAGACCGGCGGGCGCGTGCCCCAGCTCCGCCGTGACGGCCTCGAGCTGGGCGACCGTGGGTTGGTACCGGGTCTCGGGACCGCAGGCCACCTCGACGACGCGGCACCCCAACGCCTGGAGTGTGTTCCGGTACGCGGGATACCCGGGGCGGGCCATCACCACCGCGTCCCCGGGGTCGAAGGCGGCGAGGAACAGGACGGAGAAGCCGCCGGAGGACCCGGTGGTGACGACGACGTCGTCGGCGGCCACCTCGACGCCGTCGACCCTGCGGTGGTGGTCCGCGATGGCCTCGCGTAGCGGCCGGATACCACGAGCCTCGGTGTAGCCGAGGATCTCGGTGTCCAACGCGCGTCGTGCCGCCTCCAGCACCGGCGCGGGCGCGGGCGTCGAGGGCTGCCCGGCACAGAGCGATATCACGTCGCCGTGCGTCTCCTGGCGCCGCGCCGCGGCGGCCAGGACGCTCATCACATGGAAGGGCTCGACGGCCGACCGGAGAGAGGGTGTACGCGCGAGGCTCATGACCCCGACGCTAGCGCCCACGTCAGAGGGTCAGGCCGAACACCCACACCATCAGGGTCATGGTGACCAGCGTGATGAGCACTATCCCCACGAGGTTGAGCCAGACACCACCCCGGATCATCTGCCCGATCGTCACGTACCCGGAGCCGTAGGCGATGGCGTTGGGCGGGGTCGCCACCGGCAGCATGAAGGCGCAGGTGGCGGCCAGCGCCACCGGGACGGCCAGGAGCATCGGATCGAGTCCGAGCCCCAGCGCCACCCCGCCCGCGACCGGGAGGAACGTCGCGGCGGTGGCGGTGTTGCTCGTCAGCTCGGTCAGCAGGAGGACCCCGCCCGCGGCGACGACGACCAACAGGACGACCGGCAGCCCACCGAGCGCCGCGGACTTCTCACCGATCCACTCGGTGAGCCCGGAACCGGAGAACTGGGACGACAGCGCCAGCCCACCGCCGAACAGCAGGAGCACACCCCACGGCAGGGCGAGGGCGGCCTCCCACGTCAGCAGCCGCACGCCACGCGCGGTGCCCGCGGGCGTGAGAAACAGTACGAGCCCGGCGATCAGCGCAATCCCGGCGTCGGAGACGGGCGGGCTGTCCCACACCAACGGCACCGCCACCCATGCGACCGCGGCGGCGATGAACACGGCCAGGACGCGCTTCTCGCCCGAGGAGACGGGGCCGAGGCTGCGGAGCTCGTCGTCGAACAGTTTCCGCCCACCGGGGATCTTCTCGACCTCGGGCTTGAACAGGACCTTGGTGAGCAGCAGCCAGGCGATCACCAGCATGACGATGGACAGGGGCAGACCGACCATCATCCACCGACCGAAGCCGAGGATGATGCCGTGCTCGCTCTCGAGGTAACCGGCGAGCAGGGTGTTGGGCGGGGTCCCGATGATCGTCGCCAGCGAGCCGATCGACGCGGCGTAGGCGATGCCCAGCATGAGCGCGGTCCCGAAGTTCGACCGGATGACGGCCTTCTTGACCTCGTCGGAGGTCGGGTCGGACGAGGAGTCCATGTGGGGCAGCGACCCGTCCGGATCGCCCCCCTTGCCGGACTCGCTCCTGCTCAGCTCGGAGGCCAGCATGAGGACCGAGACACCGATCGGCAGCATCATGACCGCGGTGGCGGTGTTGGACACCCACATGCTCAGGAACCCGGTCGCGATCATGAACCCGGCGATCACCCGGGTCGAGCGGGTCCCCATGGCGCGAACGGTCAACAACGCGATCCGCCGGTGCAGGTTCCATCTCTGCATGGCGATCGCGATCAGGAACCCGCCCATGAACAGGAAGATGATGTTGTTCCCGTACTGGGCGCCCACGTCGTCGACCGAGATGTCCTGCCCCAACACGGGAAACGCGATGAGCGGCACCAGCGCCGTGGCCGGGATGGGGATGCACTCGGTCATCCACCAGATCCCGAGCAGCACGGCCACGGCGGCCGTCAACCGCGCGTTGTGCTCGAGGTCCCCCGGCATGACCGCGTAGACCACCGACGCCGCCACGACACCCGCGACGGTCCCGATCACACTGCGGACGAACTCGCCGCGGGGCACGGCCCCGTCACGCTCGCCGGGCGACTTCTGCGCGATCTCCATTCCCCGGCTGGGGTCCGGCTCCAGGCCACTCAGATGCGGGGCCATGACCATCCTCCGGCCACTCGGCCGTTCCTGATCGCCGGTCGCCATTCGCCGTCCCCCTCGCGTGTCACGCACCCCGGGTCCGTTCTCCGGGGTGCTGTGCACTCACCGTAAACGTCACCCGGGCGCGGGTCAGGCGATCAGCCTCCGAGGGAACCCAGCGGTGCCGAACCGAGCGCGCCCGAGCCCATCGAGAGCGACCCGTCGGGCGCCACCTCGAGGCCGAACACCGCCAGCTCGCGCACCGGCCCACCCGCGCCCGCGACCGACACGACGAGCTCGTACCGCCCCGGCGCGAGCGGCGCGGGGGGTACGAGGGACACCGCGCGGGTGACGGTCGCACCGGCGCCGACGCTCTGGGGCACCGACGGCCACTGTTGACCGTCGACGAGAACGGGCACCTCGACCCGCTGCGTGTCCGGGCCGGTGAGCGTGGCTCGCAGTTCTCCGGAATAGGCGGCTCCCGTGGAGTCCATCCGCACCGAGGCGTCGAGCACCTGGCGGTCCCGGTCCGGCCGGAGAGCCGCGTCCCCGACCGCGGTGAGCCGGACGGGCAGTGAGACGACCGGGTCGGCGGGCCGGGTCGATGACGGGGTCCCGTCTCCCACCACGGGCCACCCACCGACCCAGTCCAGACGGTCGAGCATCATGTAGCGCCGCTGCACACCGTTGGGGAGCACGGCGCTGCCGCGGGGCGCGGCGTGGTAGAGCATCCAGTCCTGCCCTGCGTCGTCGGTGGTCACGTCGACGTGACCCGGGCCCACCCAGTCGGCGTCGCCCTGCAGGATCACATCTCCGGGAAGAGGCGCGCCCGGCCCCTGCACCAACGGACGCTGTTGCCGGTCGGTGTACGGCCCCATGACGTCGTCGGCCCGGCCGCCCAGCACCCGGTACTGCGACTGCTCGCCGTCGCAGCACAATCCCGCGCTGGTGAACAGGTGGGTCCTGCCCTCCCTGGTGAGCACGGCGGGCGCCTCCACCCCCGTGCCCGCCACCAGGACGGGGTCCCCGGCGAGCGCAGTGCCCGCGGGGTTCATCGGTACCGCGTGGATGCCCTCGAAGTTGCCCATGAACATCACGGGCCCGTCGTCGGTGAACACGACCTCGGGGTCCATCGGATCCAGGTCCTGGTAGGGGGCCTCGGCACCGAAGCAGACGATCGGCACCGAACCGTGGGTCCACGGGCCCTCGATCCCCGGCGCGGTGGCCATCCCGATACAGGGGGCCGGACCTCCGGTGGTGTAGTACATGACGGCACCGGTGTCGGTCACGTGGACGTCCGGGGCCCAGAGGAACGAGCCCTCGGGAGCCCACACCGGACGGGAGCCGAAGGCGTCCCCCACGTACTCCCACTCGACCAGGTCGAAGGAACGGAAGTGCGGGATGAGCCGGTAGCCGGTGCCGTCCGACCAGTCGTCGGAGGACGCGTAGACGTGGAACGCCCCGTCCGCTCCCCTCTGAACGGACGGATCCGGCGCGATCGACGAGATCACCGGGTTGGCGCCGGCGGGAACCGCCGCGGTCGCCGAGACGACGGGGATGACGACGGCCACCGCCGCTGCCCCGAGGGCGCGGGCACCGCGCGAGATTCTCATCGGCCGATGATAGACCCGGAATTCTCCTTCATGTGACGGTAGCTCACTCCGGTCTCGGGCGTCGTTCGCCTTCTATTCCTGACTCGCCCGGCGTTCCTTGCGCAGCAGGAAGCGCTGGATCTTGCCCGACGGCGTCTTGGGGAGCTCGCGGACGAAGTGGACCTTCCGCGGGAAGGCGTGGGCGGCGAACTCCGTCTTGACCCACTTCTGCAGGTCCGCCACCGTGTCCTCGTCGCCCTCGACCCCGTCCCGCAGCACGACATACGCCTCGAGCACCTCTCCCGCCAGATCGTCGGGAACGCCGATGATCGCCGACTCCAGGACGTCCGGATGCCGGGCCAGAACGGACTCCACGTCGAACGGGCCGATCCGGTAGCCCGACATGATGATCACGTCGTCGTCGCGGCTCGAGAAGTAGAAGTGACCGTCGGCGTCCAGCGTGGCCGCGTCGCCCGTGTAGTACCAGCGGCCGTCCGCGCTGAACCGCTCGGCCGTCTTGTCCGGCGCCTCGTGATACCCCGTGAACCACATGAGCGGGCTGGCCGGGACGTCGATCGCCACGCGCCCGAGTTCCCCGGCCGGGGCGGGCTCATCGGCGTCGGCGGCGAGTACGGTGCACCCCCACCCTGGGAGCGGCACTCCCATGGACCCGGGCCGGACGTCCTCGCGGAGCGAGTCGTGCCAGGGATTGATGATGAACATCCCGTGCTCGGTCTGGCCGTACTGATCCCGGACCTCGACACCGAACTGCTCGATCGACCACTCGATCACCTCGGGGGTCAGCGGCTCCCCGGCGGAGGACGCCCGGCGGAGCCTGACGTCCGGGGCGATGTCGCGCTTCGCCCGCATCGTGCGGTAGACGGTCGGCGCGGCCGCGAAATTGGTGACCCCGTAGTACTGCAGCACCGCGAAGGCCAGTTCCGGGGTGTATCGCGCGTGGAGCAGCAGGCTGCGGCGGCCCACGGCCAGCGGACCGAGGATGCCGTAGTAGAGGCCGTACGCCCAGCCCGGGTCGGCTCCGTTCCAGAACACGTCGTCGGCGCGCACGTCCAGCCCGGTCTCGATGTACTGGTGGAACGCGGCGAGCGCCCGGACGGGGACCACGACGCCCTTGGGGGTGCCGGTGGTGCCGGAGGTGAACAACATGACCATCCCGGCGTCAGGGCCGGTGACCGCGGCGGCCCGGCCGGACTCGCGGGCGTCGACGATCGTGTGGAGGTCCAGGTCTCCCTCCCGGGCCGCGGGGCAGTCCGCGAGTCCCGCCACGACGACCGGAACCGACGTGGTCTCGAGCTTGTCGCGCTGATCGGCATCCGACACGACCACCTTGGCCGACCCGCCGGTGAGCCGCATCTCGATGGCGGGCCACGCGAACGCGGTGAACAGCGGCATGTGCACCGCGCCCAGGCGCCAGATCCCCATGAGCGTGAACACCAGGTCAGCGGACTTGGACATGAGGGTGGCGACCCGGTCCCCCTCGCCCACCCCGAGGGTCGAGAGCGCGGCGGCCACCTTCTCGCTCCTCGCCTTGAGCTCGCCGTAGGTGATGTCCCGACCCGACAGGTCGGCATCGATCACGGTGAACGCCACCGCGTCGGGATCGTGGCGGTCACACAGGAACTCCGCCGCACTCGCGCCGGGCACGTCGTAGATCGCCAGGAGCTCTTCCGGCGACAACGGGACGGTGGCGGGCGGAGTGGTCTGGGCCTCATCTGCAGACATGCCTGCGGATACTGCTGTACTGACCCTCCGCGCGCCACCCACCGACGGGCACCCCCACTTTCGGGGCTGTCCCACCACGCGGACGCCGTGCACTCTATCGAGACCACCCCTAGGAGCATGGGTCAGTAATGGCTCGAAGCGCGCCGAGAGTACGGCGGAGTGCG
>NZ_JADDKI010000253.1:0-3784 GCF_015356725.1 Dietzia sp. SYD-A1 | reverse complement strand
GTGATGGCCTCGGGCGCCGACTTCTCTCCCTTGACGTATTCATCGAGGCCCTCGTACACGGTCACTCCCGCCCCGGCGGCACCGGTGAACCTGCCGAGGCCCCGGAGGAGTCCCGCGCTCCGACGCCCGGCGTCGTCCGGCTTCGGGTTCAGCTTGTGCCTACCCCTGGTCTCAGGGTCGTGTTCGTCCGCGAGGGCGAGCGCCCCTCTGTCGACGGCTTCAGCCGCACCGCCGGCGGCCGTTCCCAGGGCCCCTGCCCCGGCAGCCGGAATGGCCCCCCTGTCCACTTCCGGCGGGATGGCCCGGTACATCGTGCCGGCGACCGTGTCGATCTCCCGGCCGTAGTGCTCGTCCAACGACCTGACGGTGGCCAGCGCATGGCCGAGGGCCTCGACATGCGCGTCGACGACATCCTGGGTAATCTCATCGCGGCCGGGCGCCGGTCCCACCGAATCCTCGCCCACTACGAGACCGGCGGTCTCGGCCTCGGCGATGCGGTCACGAACCGCCTGAACCGCCGGCCCCACCGCGGCGGCGGCGCGGGTGAGGGCGTCCACCAGATCCCCGAGCCCATCCGCGAGTCTGTTGACGTGCATCCTCTCGCGCTCGGCGGCGTCGAGGACTGCATCGGCGGCGACCCCGTCCCAGCCCGCATCGAGCGCCGAGCGTCCGTCGGCGATGGTCGTTCGGGCCTCGGCGGCGATGGTCTGCCGCTCTGCCACGGCAGACCTCGCCGTCGTCACGCCCGCGGCATCCCACCGCCTGACCCGGCCGATCGTGTACACCACTCGGTCCCCTCTCGCGCGCCGTCACAGTGTCTGACGGCCCGGAGGCCCCGCACGGTTCCACCAGTCGACGGATCGCGCCGGGCCGGCCCGGCGTCCGGCCGGCCCCGAGGTCCCTACTTCGCGAACCTGCCGGCGAACGTCCGCAGCGGCAGATCCGCGCTGGTGACGATCCCGGGAGGGGCGGCGATGACCGACCGGATGGAGTTGAGGGCGGGTAGCCCGGTCACGGTCATACCGATGGAGGCGAAGTCCTCGGGATCGGAGAGGTCCACTCCGGGGGCGGGGAAGATCATGTGCTTGTTGTAGATCTGCGGATCGCCCTTGATCATCGTGATGTAGCAGCCCTTGATGTCCCACTTCGGCTCGGTGCGCGGGGTCATCTGCCATTCGAGGTGGGTCTCGATCCGCGAGACGCCGTCGACCATTCCGAGGTACTTGATGTAACTCCCGCCGAGGGATCCGGCGGGCAGCTGGTACCACCCCAGGTCCACGTCCTCCGTGCAGGCGCCCAGTTCGCAGTCGAACACCACGTCATCGAGCTCCAGGTCGAACGCGTCGGCCATCATGTACACCGAGTCCGCGAACACCTCGGTGTACTTCCGCAGCATCCCCGGCAGCGCGGGATCGTCGACGGGCCGGCCGTAGCCGACCTCCTTCCAGGTCTCGGCGGAGTGGTGGCAGGAGACGTCGACGGACTCGATCGTCGTGACGTTCTCGATCTCGGCCACGTCGGCCGAGGAGACGATGCCCAGGATCTGGTTGAGGCCCGGGTTCATGCCGGTGCCGTAGAAGGTCGCCCCGCCGGCCTTCGCGGCGTCGTCCAGGATCTCCCGCCACGACCGGCCGGACGGGTGGGGATGGTTGAGGTCGCGGTGGTGACCGGTGATCCAGTCGGCGGTGGTGACGATGTTGATGCCGGCCTCGAGGACCTGCAGGTAGAGGTCCTCGTCCGGGAAGACCCCGTGGAACGTCAGGACGTCCGGCTTCGCGGCGACGATCTCCTCGACGGTGCCGGTGGCCAGGATCCCGACGGGAGCGATGCCGGCGAGCTCGCCCACGTCGCGGCCGACCTTCTCCGGGGTGTAGCAGTGGACGCCCACCAGCTCGAGGTCCGGGTGGGCGCCGATACGCCTGATCATCTCGCTGCCGACGTTGCCGGTGGCGACCTGGAACACCCGGGCGGGAGTCGTGTTTCCGCTGGTCATGTGTGATGTCACCTTTCGAGGAGGGCGTGGTCGGGATAGAACTGGGTGGCCCAGGTCCGCAGTGCGGTGAACCCCTCGTACTCGCCGGGTGCGAGCGCGGCGGGGTCCGAGTACTTCTGGTACTTCCAGATGGCGAGGTCGGCCTCGAACTGCTCGATCACCCCGCGGCCGTGCGTGGCGGCGCGGTCGGCGGACTCGTCGTCGTCCAGGTCCGGCCGCCGGCGGATCCAGACGGAGAACCGGACGTCGCAGGTCTCGTCGTCGACGGGGGTCACGCAGGTCGCCGTGCGGTTGTCGACCATCCCGTGGCTGCGGGTGACGGCCACCCCCAGTCCGCCGTTGATGGCCTCCACGCCGCTGTCGACCTCCTCGATCGATCCCGGTTCGCCCTCGAACGCGATGGTGAAGTCGACGTAGGAGACCGGTCCGTCGAAGTCCTGGCGGGTGAACAGCGGGATGATCGGCACCTTGTGGACAAAGGTGAAGTGCGCGAAGTCGACCCCGTTCTCCAACACGTACTGCGGGTGCAACTCCAGCCGCTGTTCGAAGAGCGTGGTCCGGGGATGGCACGGGTGGTAGTCCTCCGCCCGCGCGCCGTCGTCCCAGCTGGTGAAGACGTCGGGCACGTCGAAGTACGGATCGCGGCCCTCGAGGTCGTGCCAGAGGTAGATCGACTCGTTGCGTTCGACCACCGGGTAGGTCCTGATCTTGCGGCCGCGGTTGGGATGGTCCGCGTACGGGATGGCGGTGTTGCGCCCGGCCGAGTTCCACTGCCAGCCGTGGAAGGGGCACTGGATGGTCTCGTCGACGACGGTGCCCCCGTGGCCGAGGTGGGCTCCGAGGTGTTTGCAGTACGCGTCCATGACCGTGACCCGGCCGGAACGACTCCGCCAGGCCACCAGCTCCTCCCCGAACGCGGCCACCCGGTGGACGTGGCCGACGGGGACCTCGGTCGACCAGGCGACCTGGAACCATCCGGTCGGCTTCATCGGCAGCGGGGGTCTGGCCATCGCCGGCCTCCAATCCTGGCGCGAGTGAGGAGCGGTTCGCCAGTCTCCACAAGCGCAGAATGGCGATTCTGCGACGGTAGCATCGGGGCGTGGAGGCCACAAGAAAAACGACGACGACGACAACCGCGACGACAGCCGCGACGACAGCCGCGACGACAACCCCGGCGCCGGCTGCGAACGCGGCCCGCGAGGAACGGCTCGACGGCTACCGCCGGCAGATCATCCACGCCGCGGAACGGGAGTTCGGGAAGGCCGGGTTCGCCGCCACCCCGATGAACGCGATCGCGGCCTCCGCCGGGTTGTCGCTGGCCACCGTGTACAAGTCCTTCGCCGGGAAGGCGGAGATCTGGGACGCCCTGCACCGCGAGCGGATGGACGCGCTCCTCGAGGGCGTGCGCGAGGTCGACACGGGCGAGCCGGGCCTCGACCGACTTCTCACGGGCCTGCGGCAGGTGTTCCGCTTCCTCGCAGCGCACCCGGCGTATCTCGAGATGAACCTCCGGGCCGGCGGTGGGTGGGCGAGCAGCGTCGAGGGGGCGCACGGGACCCAGCGCACGGTGTGGGGTTCGGGTCTCGAGGTGATCGCGGCCGGGATGCGGTCGGCGGCGGACAGGGGGGAGCTCGACGGACTGGAGCCTCGCGTCGCCGCGGGACTGGCGATCTCCGCGCTCCAGGTCTGGTTGTCCGAGTGGGTGGCGGCGGGTCGTCCGGGCGACCCGGAGGCGTTGGCCGACGACATGACGCGCAGGCTGCGCCTGATGTTGACGAACCGGGCCCCGGG
>NZ_JADDKI010000252.1:0-5673 GCF_015356725.1 Dietzia sp. SYD-A1 | reverse complement strand
CAGTGGTGCGGCGGGTGCGTTCGGTCGTCCCGGTGGCGCCCCGCGCCGGGGCCGCAAGTCCAAGCGTCAGAAGCGTCAGGAATATGACTCGATGCGGGCCCCCGAGGTCGGCGGCGTCCGGCTCCCCGACGGTCGTGGGCAGGTCCTGCGGCTGGCGCAGGGTGCGTCGCTGAGCGACTTCGCGGACAAGATCGATGTCAACCCGTCGCAGCTGGTCCAGGCGTTGTTCAATCTGGGTGAGATGGTCACCGCCACGCAGTCCGTCACTCCGGAGACCCTGCAGCTCCTCGGCGAGGAGATGGGTTTCAAGGTCCAGGTCGTCAGTCCGGAGGACGAGGACCGCGAACTGCTCGACTCGTTCGATCTGTCGTTCGGTGAGGACGAGGGCGGCGAGGACGATCTCGAGATCCGTCCCGCGGTCGTCACCGTCATGGGACACGTCGACCACGGCAAGACCCGGTTGCTCGACAGCATCCGGTCGGCGAAGGTCGGCGAGGGCGAGGCCGGTGGGATCACCCAGCACATCGGCGCGTACCAGGTCACCGTTCCGGTCGACGACGTCGACCGGACGATCACCTTCATCGACACCCCGGGTCACGAGGCGTTCACCGCCATGCGCGCCCGCGGCGCCAAGTCGACGGACATCGCGATCATCGTGGTCGCGGCGGACGACGGTGTGATGCCGCAGACGGTCGAGGCGATCAACCACGCGCAAGCGGCCGACGTGCCGATCGTCGTGGCGGTCAACAAGATCGACAAGGAGGGCGCGCAGCCTGACAAGATCCGCGGCCAGATGACCGAGTACGGGCTCGTGCCGGAGGAGTACGGCGGCGACACGATGTTCGTCGACATCTCGGCGAAGCAGGGACTCAACATCGATTCGCTGCTCGAGGCCGTCGTCCTCACCGCGGACGCGTCCCTCGACCTGCGCGCCAACCCGGACATGGACGCGCAGGGTGTGGCCATCGAGGCGCACCTCGACCGCGGACGCGGCCCGGTCGCGACGGTGCTCATCCAGCGCGGAACGCTCAGGGTCGGTGACTCGATCGTCGCGGGCGACGCGTACGGGCGGGTCCGCCGCATGGTCGACGAGCACGGGGAGGACGTCGAGGAGGCGACCCCCTCACGTCCGGTCCAGGTGATCGGTCTGACCAGCGTGTGTGGAGCGGGTGACACCCTCATGGTGGTCGACGAGGACCGCACCGCCCGGCAGATCGCCGACAAGCGGAACGCGCGCAAGCGCAACGCGCTCGCCGCTCGGTCCCGCCGCCGGATCAGCCTGGAGGACCTGGACTCGCATCTCAAGGAGACGAGCCAGCTCAACCTCATCATCAAGGGCGACAACTCCGGTACGGTCGAGGCCCTCGAAGAGGCCCTCATGGGAATCGAGATCGACGACGAGGTGCAGTTGCGGGTCATCGACCGCGGTGTCGGTGCTGTCACCGAGACCAACGTCAACCTGGCTGCCGCATCCGACGCCGTCATCATCGGGTTCAACGTCCGCGCGGAGGGCAAGTCGACCGAGTTGGCCAACCGCGAGGGCGTCGACATCCGGTACTACTCGATCATCTACCAGGCGATCGACGAGATCGAGAGCGCGCTCAAGGGCATGCTCAAGCCGATCTACGAGGAGAAGAAGCTCGGCCAGGCGGAGATCCGCCAGCTGTTCCGCTCCTCCAAGCTCGGCAACATCGCGGGCTGCATGGTCCTCGACGGGATCATCCGCCGCAACGCCAAGGCCCGCCTCATCCGCGACGGCAAGGTCGTCGTCGAGGAGATGAGCGTGTCCTCGCTGCGCCGCGAGAAGGACGACGTGACCGAGGTCCGGGAGGGCTTCGAGTGTGGCCTCACCGTGACGTACTCCGACATCAAGATCGGCGACGTCATCGAGACCTACGAGCTCGTCGAGAAGCCGCGCGACTGACGTCGCCGGCGACACCCCTGGGGGCAGGTTCCGTGGTCTGCGGGCCTGCCCCCACGGCATTCTGGGAATCGAACGGCCGCCCGGCGGCCGCATCACGTCAAGGAGGATCGCCATGGCCGGAAAGGGACGGGCCGGACGGCTCGGCAAGCGGATCGGGGAGATCGTCGCCACGGCGATCGAACACGAGATCAAGGACCCGCGTCTGGAGTACGTCACCATCACGGACTCCCGGATCACCGCGGATCTGCGGGTGGCCACCCTCTACTACACGGTCCGGGGCGAGACGCTGGACGAGGACCCGGACATCGAGGCCGCGGAGGACGCGCTGGCCACGGCGCGGGGTCGCCTCCGGACGATGGTCGGCAAGCAGACCGGGGTGAAGTTCACCCCCGAGTTGACGTTCGTCCTGGACTCCGTGCCGGACGCCGCGCGACAGATGGAGGAGTTGCTCGCCCGGGCACGGGCGCAGGACGAGGAGGTCCGTCGCGTGGCGCAGGGCGCACGTCCCGCCGGGGACGAGGACCCCTACCGGAGAGACGACGAGGAGGAGCGACCGGAGGGCGACGACCGGTGATCACCCTGGTGGACGCGGCCGGCGCGGCGAGCGTCCTGGCCCGGCACCGCGAGGTGACCGTGCTGTGCCACGTCCGCCCCGACGCCGACGCCCTCGGCAGTTCCGCGGGTCTCGCCCGGGCACTGCGTGCGGACGGCGTCGTGGTCCACCACTCGTTCGACCCCGGGGCGGTCCCGGATCCGCTCCGGGTCATCCCGGGCACGGACCGTGTGGTCTCGATCGACGAGGTGCCGGAACACGACGGCCTGGTGGTGGCTCTGGACTGCGCCAGCCCGGACCGGGTGGGCGACTGGGATCGGCTGGCCCGATCGGCGTCCGAGGTACTGGTGGTGGACCATCACCGTTCCAACCCCGGCTTCGGGACGCACCTGTTCCTGGATCCCGGGGCGGCCTCCACCGCGAGTATGGTCCTCGATGTACTCGAGGCCGGTCGCTATCCGGTCGACCCCGAGCTCGCGACGAGCCTCTACGCCGGTCTCGTCACCGACACCGGGTCCTTCCGGTGGGGTGGCGCGGGGTCGCACGACACGGCCCGGCGACTGCTCGCCGCGGGTGCGGAGGCCAGAGCGGTGGGATTCGCTCTGCTCGACGCGCATTCCTTCCCCTGGCTCCGAGTGCTGGGGGAACTGCTGAGCACGGCTCGCCTGGACCCCGGCGCGGTCGGGGGACGGGGGGTGGTCTGGCTGACGGTTCCCCACGAGGTCGTGGCGTCGGCGGACGAGGCGGACGTCGAGTCGCTCGTGTCCCACCTCCAGGGGGTGAGGGAGGCGCAGGTCGCGGTTCTCGTCAAGGAGATCCGCCCGGGAGAGTGCGCGGTATCACTGCGTTCCCGTCCCGGTCGCGGCGACAGTATCGATGTCTCGGCCGTCGCCTCGGCGCTCGGCGGGGGAGGGCACCCCGCTGCGGCCGGGTGCACCGTGCGCGGAGACGCCGCACGCGTCACGGCGAGGCTCCGTGAGCTCCTCGTCTGACCCGGGGCCTCGGCCCACCGCCCCGGAGATGGGCGTGGGGGATCTCGGACGCCGCCTGTGGTCGATCGCACTACCGGTCCTCCCGGTGCTGGCGGCCGAACCGATCTACCTGCTCGTCGACGGCATCGTCGTGGGCCGGCAGGGTCCCGAGGACCTCGCCGCGCTGGGTGTCGGCGCGCTGGTGTTGTTGGTGCTCGGCACCCAGATGAACTTCCTCTCGTACGGGACGACGGCCCGGGCCGCCCGACTCCACGGAGCCGGACGGCGTGCGGACGCGGTGGCGGAAGGGGTCCAGGCCACCTGGATCGCGCTGTCGGTCGGTGCGGTCGTGGTGGCGGGCGTCCACACGTTTCTCGGACCGCTGACGCGCGTGCTCGCGGCCGACGCCGAGGTGGCGGCCGGCGCCGCGGACTGGCTGAGGGTGGCGGTGTGGGGTATCCCGTGCATCCTGGTCGCGTCCGCCGGGCACGGGTGGATGCGGGGAGTCCAGCGCGTCAGGACGCCTCTCGTCCTGGTGGCCGTGGGGATAGGTGTCTCCACGATCGGCTGCGTGGTGCTGGTGCCCGGTCTGGGACCCGCGCCCGCGCTGGGACTGGTGGGCAGTGCGTGGGCCAACCTGGCGGGCCAGATGATCATGGCCGGGGGATTCCTCGGCGCCCTGGCGGGCGAGCACAGTGGATCGCTGCGTGCTCGGTGGAGCGTGATCGTCGAGCAGCTCCGTCTGGGAGTCAACCTGGTCATCCGTACCGCGTCCTTCCAGGTGACCTTCGCCGTGGCCACCACCGCCGCCGCGGCCGCGGGCGTCGACTCGCTCGCCGCGCATCACCTCGCGCAGCAGCTCTGGGCCCTGTACACCCTCGTGCTCGACTCGGTCGCGATCGCGGCACAGTCCCTCGTCGGTGCGGCGCTGGGCGCCGGCCTGGCCTCCGAGAGCCGCGCCCTGGCCCGCGCGGTGGTCGTGTGGTCGGTGGGGCTCGGTGTCGGGCTCGCCGTGATCACGGTGCTCTTCCGCGACCCGATGTCGACCCTCCTGTCGGGAGACGCGGAGGTCGCCGGCCGACTCGTCGTGGCGTTGACCGGCATGGCCCTCGTGGTGATCCCCGCCGCCCTGGTGTTCGGGCTCGACGGCGTCCTCCTGGGCGCCGGTGACGCCGCGTACCTCCGCACCAGCACCGTGATCGCCGCCCTGTGCGGCTTCCTGCCCGTCCTCCTGGCCACGAGACACTTCGGCTGGGGGCTCGCGGGTATCTGGTGGGGGATGGGCGTGTTCGTGGCGATGCGACTCATCGCGGTCGCCGCTCGGGTCCGCGGTGACCGCTGGCTGGTCCTGGGAGCGCGGACTCCTGCCGGTCGGCCGTCCGAGGGGACCAGGGCATGACCCGTGGCCCGAGCCTGCGCGCGGTGTCCGACCTGCACGTCGGCCACCGCGGCAACGCCGGCGTCCTCGACGACATCCGGCCGACCCACCCGGGGGACTGGTTGATCGTGGCCGGAGACGTGGCGGAGAAGACCGACCACGTGATCGGCGCACTTCACACTCTCGCGGACCGGTTCGAGCGTGTGATCTGGGTGCCGGGCAACCACGAGTTGTGGATCGGCTCCGACGACGACGGGATCAGCTCCACCGCGAAATACGACAGGCTGGTCTCCGCCTGCCGTTCGATCGGTGTCGACACCCCCGAGGACCCCTACCCGCTGTGGACCGGCCCGGGGGGACCCGCGTGGGTCGTGCCGATGTTCCTGCTCTACGACTACTCGTGGACCCGCCTCCCCGGCCAGTCGCGCGAATCGGCTCTCCAGGACGCCCGGGAACGACGGGTGGTGGCGTCGGACGAGTTCCTCATCGATCCGGCCCCGTACCCGGATGTCGCCGCCTGGTGTGTCGCTCGGCTGGTGGCCACGACGACCAGACTGGCGGCTCTGGACCCGGCGCACCCCACCGTGCTGGTGAACCACTGGCCACTGCTGCGCGCCCCGACGGAGGTCCTGCGCCATCCGGATTTCGCGCTGTGGTGCGGCACCGGACAAACCGCGGACTGGCACCGTCGCTATCGGGCCTCGGCGTGTGTCTACGGGCACCTGCACATCCCGCGCAGCACCGTCCACGACTCGGTGCGCTTCGAGGAGGTCTCACTGGGATACCCGCGTGAGTGGGCGGCCCGTGGCCGGCCCGACCCACTGGCCCGCCCGATCCTCCCGGGCCC
>NZ_JADDKI010000251.1:0-18027 GCF_015356725.1 Dietzia sp. SYD-A1 | reverse complement strand
GCCATCGCCCGCCTGCACGAGGCCGCGGGGTCGGGCACCGCGGTGACGGTCTCGGTGGTCGACGCGCAGGGCCGTTCGACGTCGCGGCTCGTCGTCCCCGTCTCCGTCGCAGGGGGACGGATCGAGGGAATCGAGCCCGACTCCGCCGAGGCCGTGAGCCTGCCGCTGCACCGCGTCATCTCCGTCGCGGACGTCGACCCGACACGCTGAGGCGAAATTCGGGACACTGGAGGGTCGGGCCCGACCGGACCCGCGACACGCGAGGAGAACCGAAGTGAGTGGTGGACCGCTGATCGTCCAGTCGGACAAGACCGTGCTGCTGGAGATCGACCACGACCAGGCAGGCGACGCCCGACAGGCCCTGGCACCGTTCGCCGAACTCGAGCGCGCGCCCGAGCACGTGCACACCTACCGGATCACGCCGCTCGCCCTGTGGAACGCGCGGGCCGCCGGGCACGACGCCGAGCAGGTCGTCGACGTACTGGTCACCTATTCCCGTTTCCCCGTCCCTCAGCCGTTGCTCGTCGACATCGCGGACACGATGGCCCGCTACGGCCGCCTCCAACTGGTCAAGAGCCCGGTCCACGGTCTGACGTTGATCTCGCTGGACGCCGCCGTGCTCGCCGAGGTCAGACGGCACAAGAAGATCGCCCCGATGCTCGGCGCCCAGATCGACGCGGACACCGTGATCGTCCACCCCTCCGAGCGCGGCCGCCTCAAGCAGGAGTTGCTCAAGGTGGGATGGCCGGCCGAGGACCTGGCCGGGTACGTCGACGGCGAGGCGCACGAGATCGCGCTGTCCACCGAGTCCGAGCCCTGGGAGCTGCGCGACTACCAGCAGATGGCGGCGGACTCCTTCTGGGCCGGCGGGTCCGGTGTCGTCGTGCTGCCCTGTGGCGCCGGCAAGACCATGGTCGGTGCCGCGGCGATGGCCCGCGCCAAGGCCACGACGCTCATCCTCGTGACCAACACCGTCGCCGGGCGGCAGTGGAAACGCGAACTGCTCGCCCGCACCACGCTCACGGAGGACGAGATCGGCGAGTACTCGGGTGAGCGCAAGGAGATCCGCCCGGTCACCATCGCCACCTACCAGGTCGTCACCCGCAAGACCAAGGGCGTGCACCGCGCACTCGAATTGTTCGATTCCCGTGACTGGGGGCTGATGATCTACGACGAGGTGCACCTGCTCCCGGCACCGGTCTTCCGGATGACCGCGGACCTGCAGTCGCGTCGCCGACTCGGGCTCACCGCCACCCTGGTGCGCGAGGACGGACGGGAAGGGGACGTGTTCTCCCTCATCGGCCCCAAGCGATACGACGCCCCCTGGAAGGACATCGAGGCACAGGGATGGATCGCCCCGGCCGACTGTGTGGAGGTGCGCGTGACGCTCACAGAGAACGAACGCATGATGTACGCCACCGCCGAGGCGGAGGACAAGTACAAACTGTGCTCGACCGCGCGGACCAAGACCGCGGTGGTCAAGAGCATCCTCGCCCGGCACGCGGGCGCGCCGACCCTGGTGATCGGCGCCTACCTCGACCAGCTGGAGCAGCTCGGGGGCGAGCTCGACGCACCGGTCATCCAGGGCTCCACGCCCACCAAGGAGCGGGAGGCACTGTTCGACGCCTTCCGTTCCGGGGAGATCTCCACCCTCGTGGTGTCCAAGGTCGCGAACTTCTCCATCGACCTGCCCGAGGCGAGCGTGGCGGTCCAGGTCTCCGGGACCTTCGGCTCCCGTCAGGAGGAGGCGCAGCGGCTCGGACGACTCCTCCGTCCCAAGCAGGACGGCGGGCAGGCCCACTTCTACTCGGTGGTCTCCCGGGACACCCTCGACGCCGAGTACGCGGCCCACCGCCAGCGTTTCCTCGCCGAGCAGGGGTACGCGTACCGGATCGTCGACGCCGACGACCTGCTCGGACCGGACCTGCCCGAGGTCGGTTGAGGGCACACGAACCACCCTGGTCGCCGCGCCCGCCCCGCGACGCCTGGGATACTGGACCCATGGCCTCAGACCGCACCTCCCGCACGCCGCACGAGCAGTACCGCCTCGCCGACTTCCCCGTCGACGACGCCTGGGTCCGCAGGAACAACGAGAGCCTGGCCGAGGTGCGTCGCCTCCAGTGGTCGGCGGGCGTCCTCGGCGTCGTCGTCCTCGCCGCGGGGGCCGGGATGCTCCTGTACTCCGAGCTGGCCGCATGGGGGTGGATCGTCGCCACCGTGGCCGGGGTCTTCGCGATCGGGTGCCTGGCGATGATCTGGTACATCCCCCGCAAGATGGGGTCGATGGCGCACACCTACGCCACCTCGGAACTGGTCCCGGCGATCGTCGCGGAGGTCCGACCGCGCGGAGTGACGCTGCTGGCCCTGGTCGACCGCGCCGTCGACCGATCCGCCGGCACGCTGCCCGCCCTGGCGGTCCGCAGTTGCGAGAAGATCCCCGGTCACGAGGCCCGTGTGGGCGAGCGGGTCCCCTGCGTCGCGGTGGTGGGTAACCGCAGCGCCCGCGGCGCCGACAACCTGTACCAGTTCATCTCCCCCATGCCCGTCGCGTGGGCCACCCCGGATACCGCCGTCCTCCGGCGACTGACGAGGGAGATCCCCGCCGGTGAGTGGGAGTCCCTGCGCCAGAAGCTCGATCGGGTCGACGAGGTGTCCCAGACCCCCACCAACCTCCTCCCGTTGGACTGACCCGGCCCCCTCTGCGGGGCCCTCCTCCCGCCACCCCACGGGGTCCTCACCCGGCGTCCCTCGACTTGTGAGCAAGTCGTCACGGCGCCGTGATCCGCCGCCATTGAACGGCAACACGCGGTTCCTAGCCTGGTCGGCACAGGCTAGAAGGAGGTCCCCCCATGACCGAGCACATCGTCGTCGTCGGGCACGGAATGGTCGCCCATCGGTTCGTCTCCACCCTCGCATCCCGGTGGGCCACCGCCGATCTCACCGTGACGGTGATCGGCGAGGAGTCGGACCCGGCGTACGACCGCGTGGGCCTGTCCTCCTACGTCGGTGAGTGGGACCGCGAGTCGCTGCACCTCGAGGACGCGCAGCACGCGGCCGACCCCCGGGTGACCGTGCGATCAGGCCAGCTGGTCACCTCGATCGACCGCGAGGTCCGCGAGGTCGAACTGACGTCGGGTGAGCGGATCGCCTACGACACACTGGTCCTCGCGACGGGGTCGCGGGCGTTCGTCCCGCCCGTACCCGGCCACGACCTGCCGGGGTGCCACGTCTACCGCACCCTCGACGATCTCGACGGGATCCGCGCGGCCGCCGACCGCGCCGGGGCCGGCTCCCACGGGGTGGTGATCGGCGGCGGTCTGCTCGGGCTCGAGGCCGCCAACGCGGTGAGCCTGCTCGGGCTCACGCCACACGTGGTGGAGCGCAACGACCGGCTCATGCCGCTGCAGGTCGACGCCGGGGGCGGGCATGTTCTGGCCTCGCTCATCCGTGACCTCGGGATCGAGATCCACCTCTCGATCACCGGAACGGAGATCACCGAGACGGCAGACGGCGTATCCGTCCGGCTGACCGACGACGAGGGCGTCACCACGGTCGTCGACGCGGCGTTCGTGGTGTTCTCGGCGGGTGTTCGACCGCGGGACGAGCTCGCGAGGCTGTCCGGACTGGACACCGCCGAGAGGGGCGGCATCCTCACCGACCTCGGGTGCCGGACCTCCGACCCGAACATCTACGCGATCGGCGAGTGCGCCGCCATCGACGGCACCTGCTACGGGCTCGTCGGCCCCGGGTACACCTCCGCCGAGGTCGCCGCGTCCACGATCCTCAGCGGAGAGGGCGAGTTCACCGGGGCCGACCTGTCCACCAAACTCAAGCTCCTCGGCGTGGACATGGCGAGTTTCGGCGATGCGCACGGCGTCACGCCCGGTTGCCTCGAGGTGGTGGTCAACGACCCCGTCGCGGGGACCTACTCCAAGCTGGTGATGAGTGACGACGCCACGACCCTCCTGGGAGGGGTGTTCGTCGGTGATTCCGGGCCGTATTCGCTGCTCAAGCCACTCGTCGGCCGCGCCCTGCCCTCCGACGACCCGATCTCACTCATCTCACGGACGACCGACGCCGGGCCCGGGGTCGGCGTGGAGGCGCTCCCCGACGAGGCACAGATCTGCTCGTGCAACGCCGTCACCAAGGGCGACGTGCGCGAGGCGATCTGCGGCGGCGCCTGCGACGTGGCCGACCTCAAGTCCTGCACCCGGGCCGGCACCTCGTGCGGATCGTGCATCCCCCTGCTCAAGCAGGTCCTCGAGGCGGAGGGGGTCGAGCAGTCGACGGCGCTGTGCGAACACTTCGAGCAGTCCCGCTCCGAACTCTTCGAGATCGTCACGGTCACCGGCATCCGGACCTTCTCCGGTCTCATCGAGCGCTTCGGCCACGGGACCGGCTGTGACATCTGCAAGCCCACAGTCGCCTCGATCCTCGCCTCCACGAGCTCCGACCACGTCCTCGACGGCGAGCAGGCCGCCCTGCAGGACACCAACGACCACTTCCTCGCCAACATCCAGAAGAACGGCACGTACTCGGTGGTTCCCCGTATGCCGGGAGGTGAGGTGTCCGCGGAGCAGCTCATCGTGATCGGGGAGATCGCCCGCGACCACGACCTGTACGTCAAGGTCACCGGAGGTCAGCGCATCGACATGTTCGGGGCGCGCGTCGAGGAACTGCCGGTGATCTGGAAGCGGCTCGTGGACGCCGGGATGGAGTCGGGGCACGCGTACGGCAAGTCGTTGCGCACCGTCAAGAGCTGCGTCGGCACCTCGTGGTGCCGGTACGGACAGCAGGACTCCGTCGGGATGGCGGTGACGATGGAGAACCGCTACCGCGGGCTGCGCGCCCCCCACAAGATCAAGATGGCGGTCTCGGGCTGCGCCCGCGAGTGCGCGGAGGCCCGCGGCAAGGACGTCGGCGTGATCGCCACGGAGACCGGCTGGAACCTCTACGTCGGCGGCAACGGGGGCGCGACGCCCCGGCACGCGCAACTCCTCGTGGGGGACCTGACCGACGAGGAGTTGATCCGCTACATCGACCGGACGGTGATGTTCTACGTCCGGACCGCCGAGCGCTTGCAGCGGATGGCGCCCTGGCTCGAGTCGATGGACGGTGGGATCGACCATCTCCGCGAGGTGGTGTGCAACGACTCGCTCGGCCTGGCGGCGGAACTCGAGGGCCGCATGGAAGCGCATGTGGCGGGCTACGTGGACGAGTGGTCCGCCGTCCTCGACGACCCGGACAAGCTCGCGCGCTTCGTGTCCTTCGTCAACGCCCCCGAGTCCCCGGACCCCACCGTCGAGTTCGAGGAGCAGGACGGCCGCAAGGTCCCCGTTCTTCTCGGCTCCCCCGCGATGCCCGCACGGGCCTGACCACCCAGCAGCACATTCAGAAAGGACACCATCATGACCGCCACCCTCTCCCCGACCGAGATCGTGGTCTGCTCCCTCGATCGGCTCATCCCGGGTCGGGGCGTCGCCGCCCTGCTGCCCGACGGCCGACAGATCGCCGTCTACCTCCTGGACGACGGGAGCGTCCACGCCCTGTGCAACATCGACCCGATCGCCCGGGCCGCCGTGATGAGCCGCGGTCTCGTCGGCGACCGTGGGGGCGTTCCGGTGGCCATCTCCCCCATCGGCAAGCAGGCGTACGCCCTGGACGACGGACGGGGGATCGACGACGAGGCGTACGGGCTGTCCGTCTTCCCCGCCAGGGTCGTCGACGGCACGGTTCTGGTCTCGACGCAGCCCGCGATCCGGCACCAGACCAGTCGGACCGCCGCCTAGCCGAGTACACCTGGTGCGCCCCTGATCGGGCCGTACCGCCACTCAGGCGCCACCGCGTGGTTCACGTGGTGGCGCCTGTTCGCGCGTGTGGCCCGTCCTGTCCCCCGGTGGTTCTGGACCGAGCGCCGACTCTAGACCGAGAGCCGGTATCCGCGTTTGACCACGGTGGTCACGAGGCCGGGGACCCCGAGCGCTCTGCGCAGGCGTCCCATCGCCGTCTCCACGGCGTGGGGGTCGGCGCCGTCGCCGGGGAGTACGGCGAGGAGGTCCTCCCGGCTCAGGCACTTGCCCGGCCGGTCCGCCATCGCCTGCAACAGCGCCAGCGGCGCCGGCGAGAGCTCGATGGGGCGACCGTCCATGAGGACCCCGGCCGCACACACGGTGAGCTCGTGCCCTGCCGCCGTCACGGTCCGCGACCGCGCGACCAACTCGTCGGTGACGTGCCGCATGAGCGCGCCGAGGCGCATCCGGTCCGGCATCGACACGGGCACACCCAGCTCGACGAGAGGTTCGGCGGTCACCGGCCCCACGCAGAGGGCGGCGACCGGGCCGGACAGGGCGTCCAGCACGTCATCGTGGATCCCCATCAGGTCCGCCCGCTCGAGCATCGAGACCACGGCCGGGGCGGCGGTGAACGTGACCCCGTCGACTCCCGCCCGGGCGACGGTCCGGACGAGGTCGTCGAAGGCCTCCAGGTCCTCGGGGAGCTCCCACCGGTAGATGGGCACCACGATCACCTCGGCTCCCGCCTCGCGGAGTCCCTCCACCAGCGGTGCCATGGGGTTCCAGTCCGAGCTCGCCCCCTGCAGCTGCACGGCCACGGTGAGGCCGTCGACCCCGCGCTCCAGCAGCATCTCCAGTAGTTCGGGGGTCGCCTCGCTCGCCGCCGACGCGTGCTCGCGCAGGCCGGCCGCGCGGAGTGCTCCGGTGACCTTGGGTCCGCGGGAGTACAGCGGCACCCGGTCCATCAGGGCGTGCAGGTCCGTCGAGTACCCCCACTCCTCACACACCTGTGTCCACCACCGGACACCGGTCGCCGTGGTGAGGACCATGAGGTCGGCGGGGGCGGCGAGCACCCGGGCGGTGGCGGAGCGGACCAGCTCGTCCTCGGCCACGGGGATCATCCGGATCGCCGGCGCGTGCAGGACCGTCGCACCCCGGCGTTCGAGGAGGACCTTCTGTTCCGACGCCCGACGCGCGGCCGTCACCGCGACCGTACGGCCCAGCAGTGGTAAGTCGTCGTTGGTCGTCACGGTGTCCATCCTGCCTCAGTCCTGTGTCGTCCGTGTGTCGCCGGCCCCGGCGCCCGGGGTCCCGGGTGCCCGGGGAGGTGGTCCGTCACGCGCAGTCCCGCAGCCATCCGCAGATGCCGTCCACGGCGGCGGAACACCCCCCGCACCCGGTCCCCGCGCGGGTCCGGGAGGCCATCGCCGCCACGTCCCGGTGTCCCTCGGACCACGCGTGGACGAGGTCGGCCTTGCTCACCCCGTTGCACCGGCAGACCACGGCCGCGGCCGGCATCGTGGACGGGGTGTCGGTGGTCGCGGCGCCGGCCCGACCGAGCACGACGGACAGCACGTCGTCGGGGACGGGCAGCGCGTGTTCGTAGAGCTGGGTGAGGAATCCGACGGGCTCGGGGTGACCCACGAGCACCGCCCCGGTCACGCGGGAGTCCACCACGTCCACCCGCGCGTACCGGCCACGTGAGGGCTCGCAGACCGCGGTCACCTCCACCCCGGTGGCGTGGATGTCGTCAGCGAGTTCCCCGAGGGAGACCACGTCGACCCCGAACGCCTTCAGCCTGGTCACCGCGACGCCGCCGGTGTACCTCGCGGCCGGGGTCGCACCCGCGAGTCGGGCGGAGACCACGCCTGCCTGATCCCAGGCGGGCCCGACCAGTCCGGTCACGCACCCGCGGTGCTCGGCGCAGTCACCGATCGCACTGATGTCCGGGTCGCTGGTCCGGAGGGTGTCGTCGACGACGATCCCCCGGCCCACCTCGAGTCCGGCGGCCGCGGCCAGCCGGGTGCGCGGCCTGGTCCCGGCCGAGAGGACGACGGTCCGACACCCGATCTCGGTCCCGTCGTCGAGCCCCAGCGCCGCGCCGTCCCAGCGCGCGGCCCGCGCACCGGTCACCATGCGGACGCCGAGCTCGTCCAGCGCGCGGATGAGCACGCGGCCACCGTCGGCGTCCAGGTGCGAGTCCATCGGCCAGGCCCGTGGGTGGACGACGACGACGTCCCGTCCCGACCGCGCCAACGCGCACGCCACCTCCAGGCCGATGAAGCCGCCGCCCACCAGGGCGACCCGTCCGGGGTGCTCCTCCAGATGGGCGGTGAGTCCGCGGCAGTCCGAGGCGTCGCGGAGCGGGAACACCCCCGCGGCGAGGGAACCGTCCGGGCCGCGGACCCCCTCGATCGGCGGGATCGTGGCCTCGGATCCGGTCGCGAGCACCAGGTGGTCGTACGGGACGCGCTCACCGTCGGCGAGCTCCACCTCCCGTGCCACCCTGTCCACACCCTGCACCGAGGCCGCCGTGCGCATCCCGATGTGGTTGCGCTCCCACCATCCGGAGGGCTTGAGCCGGGTGGCTCCCGGGTCGCCCATACCGCCGGCCACCACGTGCGAGAGCATGATCCGGTTGTACGGCGCCTCGGGTTCGTCGCCGAGGACGGTCACCGCCATCGTCTCGGGATCCGGTTCGGTGCGGCGGAGCTCCTCGGCGAGCCGCGCACCGGACATCCCGGCTCCCACCACCACCACCCGCGTCATGCGGCCTCCAGCCGTACGGCACACGCCTTGAACTGGGGCATGCGGCTGTAGGGGTCGAGCTCCGGCAGGGTCACGAGGTTCGCTCGGGCGGCCCCGGCGTAATGGAACGGCAGGAACAGGGTGTCGGTCCGCATGTCCTCGTCGCACCGCACGAGCGCCTCGACGGCGCCGCGACGGGACACCACGCGGGCGCGTCCGCCGTCGTCGAGCCCCGCGGCCCGTGCCACCACCGGATGGACCTGGACCCACATGTCGGGGGCAGCGGAGGCCAGCTCCGGAACCCGCCGCGTCTGGGCGCCGGACTGGTAGTGGGAGAGCACCCGCCCCGTGGTGCCCAGCAGCGGGTAGTCCGCGCAGGTGTCCTCCGCGGGCCGGTCCACGGCGGCGACGGCGAAGCGGGCGCGGCCGTCCTCGGTGGCGAAGCGGTCGAGGAACATGCGCGGCGTACCGGCCGGGGAGTCGGCACCGCACGGCCAGAACAGCGCCTCCCCCGCGTCGAGCCGGTCCCAGTCCATCGCCGAGTAGTCCGCCTTACCCCCGGCGGAGGCGCGCGCCAGCTCGTCGAACACCACCCGAGGGTCGGTCGGGAACCGATCCGGCCGCCGCCCGAGGCGGCGTGCGAGCTCGTTCCAGATCCAGAGTTCGTCGCGGGCACCGTCCGGCGGGGTGACCGAGCGGCGTCGACGCAACACCCGGCCCTCGAGGTTGGTCAGCGTGCCCTCCTCCTCCGCCCACTGCGGGACCGGCAGGACGACGTCGGCGAGCTCCGCGGTCTCGGAGAGGACGAAGTCGGCCACCACGAGGGTGTCCAACGCACGGAGCCGCGCGGTGATCCGCTCGGCGTCGGGGGCGGAGACCACGGGGTTCGATGCGTGGAGCAGCATCGCCGTGGGACCGCCGGGCTGCCCGAGGGCGTCCAGGAGCTCGAAGGCCGAGAGCCCGGGGCCGGGGATCTCCTCGGGCTCCACGCCCCAGACCGCGGCGACGTGCGCGCGAGCGGCCGGGTCCGTGATCATCCGGTATCCGGGGAGTTGATCGGCCTTCTGCCCGTGCTCCCGGCCCCCCTGCCCGTTCCCCTGGCCGGTGAGGGTTCCGTAGCCCGTACCGGGCCGGCCCGGTAGTCCCAGTGCCAGCGCGAGGGCGATCACGGCGCCGACCGTGTCGGTCCCCCGTGAGTGCTGTTCGGCCCCCCGGGCGGTGAGCACGTACGCACCGGTGCCCGCGTCCCTGGAGTCCGCCAGTAGCTCCACCGTGCGTTCGAGCTGACCGGCCGAGACCCCGGTGACGCGTTCGGTGCGATCGGGCATCCAGTCCGCAGCGATCGCCCACGCGTCGTCGAAACCCGACGTACGGGCGGCGACGTACCCGGTGTCCAGGTACCCACCCACCACGGCGACGTGCAGGAGCCCGAGGGCCAGCGCGGAGTCCGTGCCCGGCCGCAGCCTCAGATGGATCCCGCCGCCGTCGACGGCGCGGTGGGCTGTCGCGCTGAGCCGGGGATCCGCCACCACCATGCCGCCGGCCGAGGCGGCGGTGTCCAGGTGCTGGACGAACGGGGGCATGGTGTCGGCGGGGTTCGCCCCGATGAGGAGCACCGCCCGGGCCTCGTCGAGGTCGGTCACTGGGAATGGCAACCCCCGGTCCAGCCCGAAACTGCGGTTGGCCCCGGCCGCCGCGCTCGACATGCACCACCGCCCGTTGTAGTCCACGAGTCTGCTCCCCAGCGCGAGCCGGGTGAACTTGCCCAGTGTGTAGGCCTTCTCGTTGGTGAGGCCTCCCCCACCGAACACGGCCACCGCGTCGGGCCCCCCTGAGGCCTGCGCCCGCCGGATGCCGTCGGTGACACGGGTCAACGCGGTGTCCCAGTCGGTCGGACGCAGCTGCCCGTCCACCCGGATCAGCGGCGTGGTGATCCGCTCCGGGTGGTCGAGCAACGCTGCCGACGTCCAGCCCTTCCGGCACAACCCGCCCCGGTTGGTGGGGAACTGCTCCGGGGTGATCGTCACCTGCCCGCCGTCCGAGGGCGGGGTCACCGACATCGCGCACTGGAGGGCGCAGTACGGGCAGTGGGTGTGTGTCGGGCGGCCGGTCGTCGTCAACGCGTGCACCATGTGTCCTCTTCGTCTCGCTCAGCCGTGCTCTGTCAGCCGTGGACCTGTCAGCCGTGACCTGTCAGCCGTGACCTGTCAGGCCTCGGCGCCCACGGGGACCCGTGCGCGGGTGGGTGCCGCGGCGACCGAATCGACGCCGGCCGAGGCACGCATGTACACCACGCGGGTGATGATCGCGGCCACCACGTAGAAGACCATGAACACGACGAACGCCGAGGTGGCCGCCCCCGAGGACTGGTAGGACGTGCGCAGGGTCATGTTGATGAGGAACCCACCGAACGCCCCGACCGCGCCGGCGACCCCGATGAGTGCTCCCGCATGAGCCCGCGACCACGAGGTCCGTGCGGCCTCGTCGAGTCCGAGCGTGTGACTGCGGGCCTCGAAGACGGACGGGATCATCTTGTACACCGAGGCGTTCCCCACCCCGGTGAGCCCGAAGAGTGTCAGGAAGGCCGCGAAGAACAACACGAGCGCGCCCCCCGAGAGGCGGCCGTCATTCGAGGCCTGGATGTTCGAGGTCACCACGAGCGCCACCGTGGTGACCGCCATTCCGCAGAACACCGCGAAGGTCACCCGTGCGCCGCCGAACCGGTCGGAGAGCCGGCCGCCGACCATGCGGGTCAGCGAGCCCAGCAGCGGTCCGAGGAAGGTGATCTGCGCCGCGTGGAGCGCCGCCTGGGCGGGATCCTGGCCGTTGCCGGTGAAGGTCATGGTGAGCATCTGTCCGAACGCGAAGGCGAAGCCGATGAACGAACCGAACGTGCCGATGTACAGCAGCGACAGCACCCAGCCGTCCTTGTCGCGGGTCATGTCTTTCATGCTCTGGACGTCAACGGTCTGGTGCGCGAGGTTGTCCATCTTCAGGGCCGCGCCGATCCCCGCGACCACGAGGAGGACGATGTAGACCCCGATCACCCAGTGGGGTGACCGGTTACCCGCGAGGGCGATCACGATGAGCCCCACGATCTGGATCGTCGCCACGCCCAGATTGCCCCCGCCCGCGTTGAGGCCGAGCGCCCAGCCCTTCTCCCGTTGGGGGAAGAAGGCGTTGATGTTGGTCATGGACGACGCGAAGTTGGCGCCGCCCAGCCCGGCGATCGCGCCGACGACGAGGTACAGCCACAGCGGTTGACCCGGGTTCGCCATGATCCACAACATCCCGACCGCGGGGATGAGCAGGACGAAGGCCGAGAACATGGTCCAGTTGCGGCCTCCGAAGGTCGCCGTGGCGAGCGTGTACGGGATGCGCAGGAAGGCCCCGGTCAACGTGACCACCGCGGAGACCAGGAACTTGTCGGGGGCGTCGAGCCCGTAGACGTCCTGGGGCATGAACAGCACCATGACGGCGAACAGGGTCCACACCGAGAACCCGACGTGCTCGGCGAACACCGACCAATAGAGGTTGCGCATGGCGGTCTTCCTGCCGCCCGCCTCCCATTGCGCGTCGTCCTCCGGATCCCAGTTCTCTATGACGTGTGAGCGCGACATGAGGTCGACCCCCTCTCCAGTTAGGTGGACACCCCCTCGGTGCCCCTGCGCACAGACGTTATGCACGCCCTGTTTCCCCGGCGCTACCCGGTATGACGTCATGGTCACGGTGTCCTCACGTCCGTGCGATCCCGCCGTGAGGGCTCGGAGAGCGTGGTGTGGTGGCGGCATGTCACACCCGTTCTCATTCCGCCGAGCCGTGCTCTCCGTGGTCCTCGTGGCCGCACCGCTCCTCGGGTCGGCGGCGGTCGCGCCCACGGCTCTCGCCCAGTCGCTGGAGGATCCCGCCTGGCCGGCCGACCTCCCCTTCCCACCCGCCGCCGGGGGCCCGTTCGGGTGGGCCGAACTCTCGTACTGGCCGTACGCCGTGGTGCCGTCGGACCCCCGGTTCTGGGCCCCCAACAGTGCACCCATGCGCGTAGTGTCCCCGTTCGGCAGAGACACGGAGATCTGGTGCTCGAACTATGTCCTGCAGGGATCGGACTGCTGGCAACTCGACCCCTCGGGAACGCCCCACCGGCTCCACCGCGTCACCGGGCTCTCGGATGCGATCACCGGATCGACCGGCTCCGCGGCAGACGGGAGCGTCCGGGCCGCCTACGAGCTCGCCCATCAGCGAGGGTGGCCGGCCACGTCGGGCGGCGTCGGCATCCCCGCCGGCACCGTCCCCGGTTCGGCCACCGACACCTGGGTCTCGCTCATGCCACTCTCCCCGTTCGGTGCCGACTCCCGCGGTTTCGACGTGTGGGTGCATCCCGGGTACGCGCCCGGGAGCTGAGTAACCTGGGGATCCCGTGAACCCGGTCGAAAGGATCCCCCGCCGTGCCGTTCCCCCTGGATGTTCCCGAGTCGGTCCTGCGCAGGCGCCGGAGCCAGAAGTGGGTGGCGTACCCGGAGGACGTCCTGCCGCTGTTCGTGGCGGAGACCGACGTCCTGCTGGCCCCGGCCATCCGGGAGCGCCTCGCCACAGCGGTCGCCGACGGTGACACCGGATACTTCGCCGAGATCGAGCGCCTCGCCGGGGTGTGCGCCCGGTACTACTCCGGGTTCGGGTTCGAGGTACCGGAGGAGTCGGTCGTCCCCGTCAACGATGTGGGCGTGGGCGTCCGCGAGTCGCTCGCGCGGACCCTGCCGGCGGGGAGCGGGGTGGTCTACACGCCACCGGTGTACATGCCGTTCGGACCGTGGATCCGGCGTGTGGGGATGTCACCCGTCGCGGTGCCCCTGGTCGACCACGACGGCGAGGACCCGCGGCTGGACCTCGTGGGCATCGAGCGCGCCCTGGCCGGCGGGGCCAGGGCCGTGCTCCTGAGCCACCCGCACAACCCCACGGGTGTCCTGCACTCCTCCGCGGAGTTGGCCGAGCTCGCCGAGCTGGCCGCACGCCACGACGCCGTGGTGGTCTCCGACGAGATCTGGGCGCCCCTGACGATGCCCGGGGTCCGGTTCTCCTCGTTCCTGGCCGCCTCCGGCACCGCCCCCGAGGTGGGCTTGGCCATCTCCTCCGCGTCCAAGGCGTTCAACCTCGCCGGGCTCAAGTGCGCCTTCGTGGTCAACGGCAATCCCGAGCGGTTCGAGGTGCGGCGCTCGGCGTTGTCCGGCGCAGTGGGGCACTTCGGGGCGCTCGCCGCGGAAGCCGCGCTGACCGGGTCACTGGACTGGCTGGAGCAGATGAACGCCGCGCTGGCCTCGAACCTCGATCTGATGGACCGGCTCATGGCCGAGCACCTCCCCCGCGCCCGGTGGCGCCGACCCGACGCCGGATTCGTGGCGTGGCTGGACCTTCGCGCCTACCCCGGGCTCGGTGACGACCCCGCCGCGGCGTTCCTCGACGACGGAAAGGTGGCGCTGAGCAACGGTCCAGCCTTCGGGCCCCAGGGCAAGGGGTTCGCGCGTGTGAACTTCGCGTGCTCCGAGGACATCCTCACCGAGGCCTTCACCCGGATGGGCCGCGTCGCCGCGGAGCGTGGCTGAGGGCGGCCCGCGCTCACCGACATTTCCTTTTTCTCGGAACCGCCCCGGGGAAATTGCGCCCCGGCCCGCCACACCCGTTATTCGGTGAGCGAATCAGGGTCACCACTCGCGGAATTGTTCACGGCACTCAAATTCACTACCGGCATAGCCTTTCCCTTATCGTTGCCGTACCCTCATTAGGCATACCTAACAAGCCCGGAGGACTCATGGAGACGATCATTTCCGCACCCTTGTCGAGAGCACTACATGACTCGACGATGGCCGCGCATGAACAGGCGGAGAACGCCTCGTTCATCACCCGCCTGATGAACGGTGAGGGCACGCCGGCAGGCCTGGTCGCGCTCCTCCGGCAGTCGCTCCCCGTCTACGCGACGCTCGAGGACGCCTGCCGCGGGGTCGGCGCGGACCCGAGACTGTCCGCCATTCTCGACCCGCGCCTCGAGCGGACCGGGGCGTTGCGAGCCGATCTGGAGTCGCACCGCGCCCAGGGCCGCTCCTTCGACACGGTGGTGCCCGCCACCGAGGCCTACGTGGCCGAGTTGCGCGCGTGCGCGACCGACCCGGCCGCCTTGATCGGGCACCACTACGTCCGGTACCTCGGCGACCTCTCGGGCGGGCAGATCATCAGGACGATGGTGCGCCGCCACTACGGCATCGAGACCGGTCTGAGCTTCTACGACTTCGACATCGCCAAGCCCAAGGTCTACAAGGACGACTACCGGGCCGCACTGGACGCCCTCCCGCTGGGCGAGACAGACCGCGCGTCCGCTCTGGCCGCCGCCACCCGGGCCTTCGACCTCAACCACCGGATCTTCCTCGACCTGGAGGCCCTGGGCGTCCGCTGACCGACTGCCACATGCCGACACGCGACGCGGCCCCGACACCGGATCGGTGTCGGGGCCGCATCCGGTGTGTGCGCCCTACATCAGGCTGCCGAACAGGTTCGTCATGCCCGCGAGCGAGCCGCCGCCCCCGGTACCGGTGTCGTCGTCATCATCTCCGCCGGTGGTGAAGGTGATCGGCGTGCTGAGTTCCCACGCGGCGTGGACGGCGCCGGAGGCCGCGTAGGTGTAGATCCCGTAGCTCCCGGTCTCCGACTTCGCGTCGGCCGCGTCCTTGGACACGGTGACGGTCGTGGTGAAGGTGCCGTCGGGCCGCAGCTCGACGGCCCCCGCGGCGGCTCCGCCGATGGTGGCGTGGTTCTCCGCCGCCAGGACCCACTTCTGCTCGACGACCGTGCGAGCGGCGGAGGTACCGCCCGCCGAGGGCTTCCATGCATCCCCGAACTTGCCGTAGACCAGGTAGAACCCGGCGGGCTTGCCCGCGAGCGGCGGACGTGTGCCCAGAACCGACGGGTCGGTGAACCCGGAACCCGTGATGGTCACCTCGTGGCTTCCGTCAGCGGCCAGAGTGGTGTCCGAGACGGTGATCTCGGGGGTGCCGACGGGCACCTGGGTCTCGTCCTCGGTCAGCTCGTAGGTCACCTGGAGCGGCAGCGGCCCCTTGAGGTTCTGGTCTCCTCCACACCCGGTGTTGTAGTAGTGCGGGTGCACCGAGCTCGGCACGGCCGCCAACCACTCGGGGGTCCACGCGCCCCAGATGTTCGGCGCGGTGCAGGAACGGTCCTGGTTCCCGCCGTTGTGCTGCACTCCCGCGTACTGGGGCGACAGGGTGATGGTGCCGTCCTGGGCCACCTGGGCGGCGCCCGGACCGAACGACAGGACGGTCGTGCGACCGGCGTTGACCTCGGGAGTCGGGGTGCCGTTCATGTCAGTCGCCGCGCCGATGGTCACATCGGCGTCGAGCGTTCCGGACCCGTCGGCGTTGACGGTCAGCTTCGGATCGGCCAGGGTCTCATCCGGCGCGTTGAGGTTGGCGGGGTAGGCGTTGAAGGTGATCTCGCCGTCCCAGTCGATGGTGACGGTCCCGTCCGCGCCGCGCGCACCCTCACCGTCGGAGAACTTGATGGCGTTGGGCGTCGCCTGCTGTCCCGAGACGATGTTCACGGGCATCGAGGTGGCCGGGAACGCAGCGGGGGTGTACTCGGTCTGCGCGCCACCCGAGACCGACCCGACGAGCGCCGAGGCGTCGCCGGAGGCGTCGACGATGCGCCACGGTCCGAAGATGCCCTTCTGGGCGTATCCGCTGATGCCCCAGACGAACGAGGCGTCCGTGACGGTCCCCGGGGTCGCCTCCTGGGCCTGGGCCGCCGGGGCTGCGACGACTCCGGCCAGCAACGCGAGCGTCGCCCCCAGCATCGTGCCCCGTCGGCCGGCGAGCGCGAGCCGGGATCGAGATGTGTTCACATCAGTCCTTTCGTCGAACTGTCTGGTAGAACAGCACTGCCGCGAGCGCGAGCAGTGCGGTCCCCACCCACCACTGCCATTGGTGGGTGGGGTTTCCGGCCTTCTGGGAGCCGGAAGTCTGGGCGTAGACCACGTCGGAGCCGTTGAGGGGTGTGTTGGCCGCCACGGGGATCGTCGACTGGTCAACGAGGGGTGGGGTCGCCGCGGGTGAGGACCCGCCTGACGACGGGCCGCTCGGGGATGCGGGGATCGTGGCGACGGTGCCGCCCACGGTCCCGGCGGTGAGAGGGGCTCCGGCGGTGTAGTAGTCCGCGAAATACTCTTCGAAGACCTCGTCCACACCGCCCCCCTCGGCTGCCGACGCGTCCGGTGCCGCCGCGGCCGGGCCCGCGCTGTCCCGCGCGGCGTTCACCGCATCGGGTTGGAGCGGTTTCCACGCCTCGTCCATCCACGCGGCAGCGGTGTCGGCGACGTCGGTCCCCGCGGCCCGGAGGATCTGTTCGACCGTGTCGTCGAGGACCCTACCGACGATTCCGCCGGACCCGCCGGACCCACCGGAATTCGGCATTTCCTCGGGTTCATCCGAATTCCAACTCACCGCTATCGGCAGCGCGGGTTTCGTACTGTCAGAGGTTCCGGTCGAATACCAGAATCCCCCGGATCCCGCTTCCGCGGCGAAGTCCACGAATTCCCGCGGGAAAGCTCCCCAATACGCGCCGTCTCTCGTCTGAGGGTTTTCTCCGGCACCGGCGGAATAGGGCACACCGAGGTATTCGGGAGTCACGGAGAACCCTTTTTTCCCTCCCAGTTCCACGCGACTGCGGGGGAGATTCGCGAGGACGACGATGCGGGACGGCACCGGGGTCGACACCTCGGGGTTGTCCTGGGCGCTCCGTCTCCCACCCAGGGTCGCGGTCACGGTGGCCTTCGTGGGCGTGACCGTGAGGACCGGGTCGGTGACGCTGAGGAACACCAGGCCCGAGTAGTACAGGACCGAAGCGGTGCCCTTCCACTGGATCTCCGCCGTGCCCGAGGCGGCGTCGACGGTTCCGGTCCCCTTGCCGAAGACCATCTCGAGGCCGCTGTATCTGCTCGAGGCGGCGTCACGGAGGGCGGTGCCCGCCTGGTCGGTCTGCGTCCCGGCCCAGGTCGCGGTCGATGTCCCACCGTTCGCGGACCGCTTCTCGATCGTCACCTGTCCCGACGTGGCCCTCCATGTCTGTTCGGTGATCGTCGCCCCGGGCCCGGCGAGCGCCGCCGAGCTGTCCCCGGCGGAGAGGAAGTTGAGTCCGGGTCCGTGGCTGGGCCCGGCGCTCTGCCTGCTCAACCCCCATCGGAACTCGGCATCGGTCAGCTCGACCGCCGAGTCCTGTGCTCGGGCCGCCGGCGAGTACATCAGCGAGCCGAGGGCGAGGGCCAGGGCCAGGACCAGGGCGGCGCCCCGGCGGTGGCCCGATAACTGGTCACTGGTCATCGGGATCTCCTTCGGTGTGAGCTCTCGTGTGGGGGGCCGGGTGCCCGTCGGCACCGCCGGCGTCGGCGAGGCGTCTCCGGTTGACCGCGACCGCCGCCGCGACCGACAACGCC
>NZ_JADDKI010000250.1:0-28356 GCF_015356725.1 Dietzia sp. SYD-A1 | reverse complement strand
TCGACACCGGACTCGTCGGCGTCCACGGCGACCCTCGCACCCTCGACCTGCGCGGCGGTGATACCCGGCGACGCGTCGGCGGGCCCGGAGGTGCACGCGGCAGTGGCCGCGACCAGACAGAACGAGAGAACCGCCGCCCCCACTCCTCGGTTGAAGTGGCGCACGGCGGTCCTCCTGACAGTCGGGAATCGATCCCGCTGGACCCTACATGGGCCTCAGGCGGTCTCGGTGATCGGCCGGTCGACCCAGCTCATCAGATCACGCAGCTTCTGGCCGGTGACCTCGATCGGATGCTCCGCGTTCTCCTTGCGAAGCTGCTCGAGCTCCTTGTTGCCACCCTCGACGTTGGCCACGAGACGCTTGGTGAAGGTGCCGTTCTGGATGTCGGCCAAGATCTCCTTCATGCGCTCCTTGGTACCGGCGTCGATGACGCGCGGGCCCGAGAGGTAGCCACCGAACTCAGCGGTGTCGGACACCGAGTAGTTCATGCGCGCGATGCCTCCCTCGTACATGAGGTCGACGATGAGCTTGAGCTCGTGCAGCACCTCGAAGTAGGCGAGCTCGGGGGCGTACCCCGCCTCGACCATGACCTCGAAACCCGTCTTGACGAGCTCCTCGGTACCGCCGCAGAGCACGGCCTGCTCACCGAACAGATCGGTCTCGGTCTCGTCCTTGAAGGTGGTCTTGATGACGCCCGCGCGGGTGCCGCCGATCGCCTTGGCGTAGGACAGCGCGAGCGCCTCGCCCTCGCCCTTCGGGTCCTGCTCCACGGCGATGAGCGCCGGGACGCCCTTGCCGTCGACGAACTGACGGCGCACCAGGTGGCCGGGACCCTTCGGGGCGACCATCGCGACCGTGACGCCCTCGGCGGGCGTGATCAGGCCGAAGTGGATGTTGAGGCCGTGGCCGAAGAACAGCGCGTCGCCGTCGCTGAGGTTGGGCTCGATGTCCTCGGTGAAGATCTGGGCCTGCGAGGTGTCGGGGGCGAGCAGCATGATGACGTCGGCCCACTTGCTGGCCTCGGCGGCGGTCATCACCGTGAGGCCGGCCTCCTCGGCCTTCGCGCGGGACTTGGACCCCTCACGCAGACCGATCGCGACCTCGACACCGGAGTCGCGCAGGCTCAGCGAGTGCGCGTGGCCCTGTGAGCCGTAACCGATGACGGCGACCTTGCGGCCCTGGATCAGCGACAGATCCGCCGAGTCGTCGTAGAACATCTCCACTGCCATGGTGGATTCCCTTCGTGTTGGTTCGTGAAGCCGAGACTTGTGTAGGAGTCGAGACTATCGAGTGGTGGTGATGGACTTGGGGCCGCGTCCCAGCGCGACCATGCCGGATTGCACGATCTCGCGGATCCCGTAGCCGTCGAGCATGCGCAGCAGCGCGTCGAGCTTGTCGGGGGTACCGGTGGCCTCGAGCGTGAGCGATTCCGGGGAGACGTCCACGACGTGGGCGCGGAAGAGACTGGCGATCTCGACGATCTGGCCACGATTGGTGGTGTCGGCGCGGACCTTGACCAGTGTGAGTTCCCGGGCGACCGAACCGGCCGGGTCCTGCTCCACGATCTTGATCACGTTGACCAGCTTGTTGAGCTGCTTGGTCACCTGTTCGAGGGGGAAGTCCTCGACGGCCACGACGATCGTCATCCGCGAGAGACCGTCGGTCTCCGTGGGACCCACCGCGAGGGACTCGATGTTGAACCCGCGCCGGGAGAACAGCGACGCCACGCGCGCGAGCACGCCGGGCTTGTCCTCCACCAGCACGCTCAGGGTGTGGGAGCGGGCGGTCACTGGTCCTCCTCCTGGGCGGCGAGCACGGCGGCGTCGATCCGCTCGGTCACATCGTGGACATCCGCGGCGTCGTCGGCCACGGAATCGGTGTCGTCGAACAGCGGCCGGATGTCCCGCGCCGCCATGATCTCGTCATTGGACGTGCCCGCGGCGACCATCGGCCACACCTGGGCGTCCTTGCCCACGATGAAGTCGATGAGCACCGGTCGGTCGTTGATCTCCCGGGCCCGGGAGATCACCTCATCGACGTCCTCCGCGCGGTCACATCGGAGCGCGACGCACCCCAGGGCCTCGCCGAGCTTCACGAAATCGGGGATGAGCATGGACTGGGTCGACAGGTCCGTCTGCGAGTAGCGCTGGTCGTAGAACAGCGTCTGCCACTGACGGACCATGCCGAGGTTGCCGTTGTTGATCAGGGCCACCTTGATGGGCGCGCCCTCGATCGCACAGGTGGCGAGTTCCTGGTTGGTCATCTGGAAGCAGCCGTCACCGTCGATCGCCCACACCTCGGCCTCCGGCCGACCGAACTTGGCGCCCATCGCGGCGGGCACCGAGTACCCCATGGTCCCGAGGCCGCCCGAGTTTAGCCACGTGCGCGGCTTCTCGTACTGCACGAACTGCGCGGCCCACATCTGATGCTGGCCGACCCCCGCGCAGTAGATCGCGTCCGGCCCGGCGGCCGCGCTGAGCCGCTCGATCACGAACTCCGGGGAGAGCGAACCGTCGGACTGCGGCCCGTAACCCAGCGGGTACTCGGACCGGATCTCGTCCAACTCGCCCACCCACCCGGTGGGCTCGTGCAGCGCGCCGGCATCGCGTTCTCCGCGCAGCGTCTGGACGAGCTCGACCAGCACCTCTTTGATGTCGCCGACGATCGGGACGTCGACGGCGCGGTTCTTGCCGATCTCCGCCGGATCGATATCGGCGTGGATGACCTTCGCCCCGGGCGCGAAGGTGTCGAGCTGGCCGGTCACCCGGTCGTCGAAACGGGCGCCCAGCGTGACGAGTAGATCCGACTTCTGGAGCGCGGCGACCGCGGCCACGGTGCCGTGCATGCCGGGCATGCCGTAGTGGAGCCGGTGTGAATCGGGAAACGCGCCCCTCGCCATCAGCGTCGTGACCAGAGGGATCCCCGTGAGCTCCGCCAGGGCCAACAGCTCCGCCGAGGCGTCCGCCTTGATCACGCCCCCGCCGACGTAGAGGACCGGTCGCTCGGCCTTGGCGATGAGCCGTGCCGCCTCCCGGATCTGTTTGCCGTGGGGCTTGGTCACCGGCCGGTACCCGGGCAGCTTCATCTCCGGGGGCCAGGAGAAGGTCATCTCGGCCTGCAGGACGTCCTTGGGGATGTCCACCAACACCGCGCCCGGTCGGCCGGTCTGCGCGATGTGGAAGGCCTCCGCGATCATCCGCGGGATGTCCTCGCCGTGCGAGACGAGGAAGTTGTGCTTCGTGATCGGCATGGTGATGCCGGAGATGTCGGCCTCCTGGAAGCCGTCCGTGCCGATGAGCGCGGTGCCCACCTGCCCTGTGATGGCGACGATCGGAACCGAGTCCATCTGCGCGTCCGCGAGCGGCGTGACGAGGTTGGTGGCCCCCGGGCCCGAGGTGGCCATGCAGACGCCGACCCGGCCGGTGGCCTGCGCGTACCCGGTGGCCGCATGACCTGCGCCCTGCTCGTGCCGGACCAGCACGTGTCGGACCTTGACCGAGTCGTAGAGGGGATCGTAGACGGGCAGGATCGCGCCGCCGGGGATCCCGAAGACGACCTCGGTGCCGATCTCCTCGAGGGACCGGACCACCGCCTGGGCGCCCGTCATCCGCTCGGGGGCCGCGGACCGGGCCCTGTGCTCTGCACCCGGACGGGGTCCGGGCTGTGCCGTTGGTGCGCTCACTTCAACTGTCCTTCATGGTGGTCGTGGAGCTGACGTTCGTCGCCGCACCCGGTCCGGTGGGACCAGGGGAACCCGGCAACAAAAAACCCCCGACGGCCACGGGGGCCGGCGAGGGTGCGCGTCGACGGAAAGCCAGGTAGCGGCTCAGGCGCCGACGCGCCGGCCGAGTACTAGACCGTTCCAGGTGTTCACGCGCTCAGGTTAGGCCCCGGCCGTCACGGTCGTCAACTCGTGGATACCCGATCCCACATCGTGGACCGTGAGACAGTGGAGGGCATCATGAGCGCCCCATTCAGAGCACCCCACCCGGAATCCACGCCGAGCGACCGCGCACTGTTCCGGGTCAACCCCATGTCCTACGCCGTCATCGCCGTCGTCGTCCTGGCGATCCTCTGGCCCGTCAGCACCTACCCCGTCGCTCTCGGATGGCTCGTGCTGCTCCCGATCGCGTTCGGGTGGTGGATCGCGCGGACCAACACCAGACTCGACGAGGACGGTGTCCACCTGTCGTCCTGGCGGGCGCGCAGGTTCGTGCCGTGGGACGAGGTCAAGGGGGTGCTGTTCCCCAAGAACGGCTTCGCCCGCCTGGTCACCACCACCGACCACTCATTCCCGATGGGCGGGGTCTCGTTCCACGATCTCCCCCGGCTCTCGGTCGCCAGTCGGGGGCGCATCCGCGACCCCTACTCCGCCTCGCGGACCGACGACGTCGGCTGAGCGACGGCCCGCCGGCACCCGCTCCGCCACGGCCTGACGCCGCATCCCCATCCGTTCGTACAGCAGGGTGATCACCACCCCTGCGAGTAGTCCCGCCACGGCCCAGCCACCGAGCACCCAGACCGCGTGTCCCAGACCCGCGTCCCAGCTCGAGTCGAAGAACATGACGGAGCGGATCCCCAGGTAGGCCTGGTGCATCGGTTGGAGGTTCCCGATCGCCACGAACACCTGCGGAAGCATCTGGGTCGGGGTGGCGCCTCCCGACGTGGGGATGCCCAGCACCACGAAGACCACGAGGTTGACCAGCAGGCCGGCGTTGCCGATCGCCGCGATGATGGTGTGGGCACAGATCCCGACCGCGACGATGACCAGGTTCGAGAACCAGAACAGGTGCCACGGGTCGTACCCCGTGACCCCGATGATGTGTGCGACGAGAAGGGTCAGTCCGGACACGAGCGGGGCCGTCACCAGCGTCACCACCCATTTGCGGGCGAGGGTCTGGAGCCGACCGAACGGGGCCACGTGGACGTGCAGCGCCAGCGGTCCGATCTCCAGCGGGATGAACCCCAGACGGGCGTCGAGCACGGCGGAGATGATCATCGCCCCGGTGAACCCCGCGAGCACGACGATCAGCGCGTAGAACATCGGCAGCGAGGCGTTCGACACCCCCTCCGGCAGCGGGTTCCACGCCACCACGTCGATCCCCACCGGATCCTGGAGCGCGAGAGTCGCCGCGGCCCCGATCGTCCTGCCCTCCGCCTCGGCGAGCAGCTGCGAGTCCTGGAGGATCCTGGATCCCATCCGATCGCGCAACGACTCCTGCATCGCGTCCGCCATGGTGTTCATGACCTGACTCGACACGATCGAGACCCGGGGGGAGTACTCGAGGGTGATGTGCGCGGGCGCGGGGGGCTCGGCGGCGTCCCCCGCCTCGGTGGCGGCCGCCTCGACCAGGCCGACCACCCGCTCACTCAGATCCGCGGGGATCGTCACGGCGCCGAAGTACGTCCCGTTGCGCAGACCTTCCTCCGCCGTATCGGGATCCACGACGTGCAGCCGGATCCTCTCCCAGTCGTTGTTCTGCAGCAGGCCGGCGGTGATCTGTGATCCCACGTCGAGCTCCCGCACCCCGACCGGGGTGTCCAACGACGCGCCGGCGTCGGAGTCCACCACCGCCACGGGGATGTGGCGGGCATGGGCCTGGGGGTCCGCGGTGCCTCCGAGGTACATGAACGACAGGAGGAAGAACAATCCGCAGACCAGGACGACGGCGCCCGCGGAGTGCGAGACGAACTCGCGGACGCCTCCGGTGTGGCCCGAGTCGGTCACGTCGGTCGAGTCGGTCATGGTGAACCTCATTCGTGTGGAACGCCGGTCGGTCTCTCGCCCGACCGGAACGAAGCTACTCCTGCCTCCGGGGGTACTGTGTACCCGTCCCCTCGAGCGCTCCGCCGCACGTCACGGGCCCGGTCGCAGGACCGACCCCCTGGCGGTTCCCCGGTCCTGTCGCGGTGCTGCTCAGACGGGGCGCACGTCCCGTAGTCCTGAGAACCGATCGAGGTCCCATGCCCGCCCTGAGGTCACGTACCAGCACAGCCGGACGCAACGCGGCGGGGGCGCGCGCCCTGTGGCGCGCCACCGGCATGACCGACGCCGACTTCGGCAAGCCGATCATCGCGGTGGCCAACTCGTACACCCAGTTCGTCCCGGGGCATGTGCACCTGAAGAACGTCGGCGAGATCGTCGCCGAGCAGATCACCGCGGCGGGCGGCGTCGCCCGGGAGTTCCACACCATCGCCGTGGACGACGGCATCGCCATGGGCCACGCGGGCATGTTGTACTCGCTGCCGAGCCGCGAGATCATCGCCGACTCCGTCGAGTACATGGTGAACGCCCACACGGCCGATGCACTGGTGTGTATCTCCAACTGCGACAAGATCACCCCGGGCATGCTCAACGCGGCGATGCGACTGAACATCCCCACGGTGTTCGTCTCCGGTGGACCCATGGAGTCCGGGTTCTCGGTGGTCGTCGACGGCGTGGTCAAGGCCGGCTCCGACCTCATCACCGCGATCTCCGCCTCGGCCAACACGGCGGTCGGGCAGGAGGACCTCGACACGATCGAACGCTCGGCGTGCCCCACGTGCGGGTCCTGCTCGGGCATGTTCACCGCCAATTCGATGAACTGCCTCACCGAAGCCCTGGGGCTGTCCCTCCCGGGCAACGGCTCGACCCTCGCCACCCACAGCGCACGGCGGGAGCTCTTCGCCGAGGCGGGCCGGCTCATCGTGGAGCTGTGCACGCGGTACTACCGCGACGACGACGAGTCCGTCCTCCCCCGCGCGGTGGCCACCAGGGAGGCCTTCACCAACGCCATGGCGCTGGACGTCGCGATGGGCGGCTCCACCAACACCGTGCTGCACATCCTGGCCGCCGCGCAGGAGGGCGAGGTGGACTTCGACCTGTCCGACATCGAGCGGATCTCCCGCCGGATCCCCTGCCTGGCCAAGGTCGCACCCAACTCCGACTACTACATGGAACACGTCCACCGGGCCGGCGGCATCCCGGCGATCCTCGGCGAGTTGTTCCGCGGTGGGCTGCTGGAGACCGACGTCCATTCCGTCCACTCCCCCTCGCTCGAGCAGTACATCGCGGACTGGGACATCCGTGGTGGCTCGGCCACCGAGAAGGCCGTCGAGTTGTTCCACGCCGCCCCGGGCGGGGTCCGGACGATCGAACCGTTCTCCACGGACAACCGCTGGGAGTCACTCGACACGGACGCCGTGCGCGGGTGCATCCATTCCGTCGAGCACCCGGCCACCGCAGAGGGCGGGCTGGCCGTGCTGCGCGGGAACATCGCCCCGGACGGATCGGTCTTCAAGACGGCCGGCGTCTCCGAGGAGAACTTCCACTTCAGCGGCCCCGCCCGGGTCGTGGAGTCCCAGGAGCAGGCGGTCTCGGTGATCCTGAACAAGACCCTGCGGCCCGGTGAGGTGCTGGTGGTGCTGTACGAGGGTCCCGCCGGCGGGCCGGGGATGCAGGAGATGCTCCACCCCACCGCGTTCATCAAGGGCGCCGGCCTGGGGACCAAATGCGCACTCATCACCGACGGACGGTTCTCCGGGGGCTCGTCGGGCCTGTCCATCGGGCACATCGCGCCCGAGGCCGCGGCCGGTGGCCCGATCGGGTTGATCCGGGACGGGGACGTGGTGACGATCGACGTGGCCACCCGATCCATCTCGGTGGACGTCGACGACGACGAGTTGAACCGCCGCCGGGCGGCCAAGGGGCCCACCCCCTGGCGCCCGGGCTCCCGCGACCGTAAGGTCTCCTCCGCGCTGCGGGCCTACGCCTCCATGGCGTCGTCTGCGGACAAGGGTGCGGTCCGGATCCTGCCCGACTGACCCTCGTTCGGGCCCCCGCGGTCCCGGCCCTCAGCTGGCGGTGACCGCGGGGCTGTCGGTGGTGGACGTCAGCGGATTGGTGCCGTTGAGCAGGTACCAGATCACTCCCGCCGCGATGGCGGCCAGCAGCAGCCAGATCGCGCCGCTGAACCGGGGGCGGTGCGACCATCGCCACTTACGGTCGACAGACCACCGTCCGGGACCCGCGAACAGCAGGGCGAGCAGCGCCGCAATGTACAGCACCGACGTCTCCAGCCCACGGGTCGTCTCACCGAGTAGAGGAATGGGGTCGCCGCCGGTGAGCCGGACGGCGAGGCCCAGACCGACGATGCCGAGCAACCCCGCCGCCGCGACCGGAGTGGCCAGGCCCACGACGAGCAGAGTCCCCGCGACCAGCTCGACGACGCCGCCGGTGATCGCGAGGAGCCGGGCCTGTTCGAAGCCCGACTCGGTGAGGGTCTGCGTGAACCCGTCGAGACCCGGGCCCCCGAACAGACCGAAGAGCTTCTGCAGACCCCGCATCGCCAGCAGGACGCCCACCGCGAGACGCAGGAGGAACAACCCGAAGTCCGCCGTGCCGCGCCGCGGGATCTCGTCCCGGGTCTCGGGGGCGATGGTCGTGGGCTGGTCACCGAACGGCAGCGGCGTCGACGTGTCGTAGGCACCGGAGTCCGGGTAGTGGGAGTAATCCGTCCGGGTCGCCGCCGGGAATGCCGTGGTCGCCGAGTCCGCGGATCCCGGGCTGGGACCGGTCCTCGTGGCCTCGGGGACGTCGAGCGGGTAGTCGACGTCGTGGATCATCTCGGTTCGGGCGTCGTCTCCGGGCGTTGAGGAAGTCACCCTGCGACCATAGGCCGCTTCCCGGGCACCCGCACCCAGGACACGGCGCACCGTAGTCTTGTCGTCATGAGATCGCTCTCGCTGCTGGTGGTCCTGGTCATGGTGACGGCCGGGTGCGCGAGGTTCGACGATCGTCTCGAGGCCCCCTTCACCCCCGCACCGGGCCCGGGGATGGATGCGGGCCCACCGTCCACCCCGCCGGGGATCCCCCCGCCGACCTCGTCTCCGCGCCCGGACGAGCAGGACACACCGCCGGCCACCGGTCCGTGTGTGGACCCGGATCCGGCCGTCATCGCGACATGCCTCGAGCCGGCCGTCGCGGTCGCCGGCCTCGGAGAGCGGGCGCTGGTGGCGGAGTCGACGGGGGCCGTCAAGATCGTCTCGGTGGACGGTCCTCCCGAGGACTTCGGCCGGGTCGACCCGCGTGGCGGTCGCGTGGCGGCCGTGGCGCCCTCCCCGGACTTCGCCCAGGACAGGCTGCTGTATCTCCTCGTCGTCGGCGACGGCCCCTCCAGGGTCGAACGACTCGCGCGCGGGGATGCGCCCAGGACGGTCGCCGAACTCGCCCCCGCCGAGACCGGGGGCCTCGCGTTCGTCGACGCGGTCCTGACGGTGGGCGTGGGCTCCGACGTCGTGAGATTCCCCGGGTTCAGGGGCATCGGTACCGCGCAGAACCCTGAGGTCGTCGCCCGTGACGTGGGTCGGATCACCGGACTGTGCACCCATGGGTCCGAGCTCTACCTCGCCGCCGTCACCGACCGCGGTGCGGTGATACGGAGCGCCGATCGCGTCATCTGGACCTGGCCCGACCAGCGTTCGGCCGGAGGGTGCGCCGCGGCTCAGGACTCACTGGCCCTGGCGTTGCCGGACGGCGAACGCGCCGACACCCTCGCCCTGACCGGTGGGGCGGCGCGCGGCCAACCCGAGCCGCTGGCCGAGGGCCGCTACGGCCGTATCACCGGGCTGGCGGCGGTCGGTGACGGGGTGCTGCTGGGCGGGACCACCAACAAGAGCGGTGGCTCGCCGGTCCCCACCGATGACCGCGCCGTCATCCTGCCTCAGGCCGCTGGCGGCGGCGGCGACGCCCGCACCTGAGACCGGGGCCTGGCGGTACACCTAGCCGCAGGCGGCGATGACCAGTTCCTTGACCCTCGCCGGATCCGCCTGACCACGGGTGGCCTTCATGACCGCACCCACGATCGCCCCGGCCGCCTGGACCTTCCCGGAGCGGATCTTGTCCGCGATATCCGGCTGCGCGGCGAGGGCGTCGTCGACGGCCTTCTGCAGGGCGGAGTCGTCACGGACCACCTCGAGGCCCCTGTCCGCCACGACGCGGTCGGGCTCGCCCTCGCCGTCCAGGACCGCGTCCACGACCTGACGGGCGAGCTTGTTGGTGAGCCTGCCCTCCGCCACCAGCTCGATGACGCGTGCGACCTGGGCCGGGGTGATCTCCAACCCCTGCAGGCCCACGCCACGCTTGTTGGCCTGCTGGGACAGGTAGGACACCCACCACGAGCGGGCCTCTGTGGGCGCCGCGCCGGCGTCGACGGTGGCGAGGATCAGGTCCAGGGCCCCGGCGTTGACCAGGTCGCGCATCTCCTCATCCGAGACGCCCCACTCCGCCTGCACCCGCGCGCGGCGCAGCCACGGCAGCTCGGGCAACCCGGCTCGGATCTTCTCGACGAGCTCGTCGAGCGGTTCGACAGGGGCGAGGTCGGGCTCGGGGAAGTACCGGTAGTCCTCGGCGGACTCTTTGGGCCTGCCCGCCGTGGTGGTGCCATCGGATTCGTGGAAGTGCCGCGTCTCCAGCACCACCTGACCGCCGGAGGTCAGGACGTCCGCCTGTCGGCACATCTCGTGCCGGACGGCGATCTCGACGCTCCGCAGGGAATTGACGTTCTTCGTCTCCGTGCGGGTCCCGAACTCGGTGGCCCCCTTGGGCATCAGCGAGACGTTGGCGTCACACCGCATCGATCCCTGGTCCATGCGGACATCGGAGACGTCGAGACTGCGGAGCAGGTCACGCAACGCGGAGACGTAGGCGCGGGCGATCTCCGGTGCACGCTCCCCCGCCCCGACGATCGGTTTGGAGACGATCTCGATCAGCGGAACGCCGGCGCGGTTGAAGTCGAGCAGCGAATGGGTGGCGCCGTGGATCCGGCCGGTGGCCGAGCCGACATGGGTGGACTTGCCGGTGTCCTCCTCCATGTGCGCCCGCTCTATCTCGACGCGCCAGGTGGTGCCGTCGTCGAGCTGGACGTCGAGGAACCCGTCGTGGGCGATCGGTTCGTCGTACTGCGAGATCTGGTAGTTCTTCGGCTGGTCCGGGTAGAAGTAGTTCTTGCGTGCGAACCGGCTGTACGGCGCGATCGAACACCCCAGGGCCAAGCCGATCTTGATGGCCCATTCCACGGCCTGGCCGTTGACCACCGGCAGCGCCCCCGGCAATCCGATGCACACCGGGCACACCTGCGTGTTGGGGTCCGCTCCGAACGCCGTCGGGCACCCGCAGAACATCTTGGTGGCGGTGTGCAACTCGACGTGCACCTCCATACCCATGACGGGATCGAAACGTGACACGACCTCGGTGAACTCCATGCGGAACAATCTAGCCGAAGAGGCAGGCGGCCTCGCGGTAGCGGTCCTCGGGCACGGTCTTGAGCACGGCGACGGCCTCGGCGACCGGCACCATCTCGATGGACTCCCCTCGCAGCGCCACCACCTGTCCGAAGTCCCCACGGTGGGCGGCGTGTGCCGCGTGGACGCCATATCGGGTCGCCAGGACGCGGTCGTACGCGGTCGGGGTCCCCCCGCGCTGGATGTGCCCCAGGACGGTGGTGCGGACGTCGCGGTTCATCCGCTCGGCGATCGCCGACGCCATCTGGTCGGCGACACCGGTGAACACCCGGTGCCCGAACTGGTCGGTGCCGCCACTCCGCAAGGTCATCCCCGAGCCCTCGGCGGGAGTGGCTCCCTCCGCGACCACGCAGATCCCGTACGCCTCCCCCATCTGGAACCGACGCTTCATCACCTTGCACACGTAGTCGATGTCGAACGGCACCTCCGGGATGACGATCATGTGCGCCCCGGACGCGAGCCCGGAGTGCAGGGCGATCCACCCGGCATGCCGCCCCATCACCTCCACCAGCATCACCCGCTCGTGGGACTCCGCCGTGGTGTGCAGCCGGTCGATCGCGTCGGACGCGATCGACACCGCGGTGTCGAAGCCGAACGTGTAGTCGGTCCCGGCGACATCGTTGTCGATGGTCTTCGGCACCCCGACGACCGGGATGCCGTTCTCCGTGAGCCATCTGGCGGCCCTCAGCGTGCCGTCGCCACCGATCGCCACCAGTGCGTCGAGGGAATGACGCGCGAGGGTCCGGCGGATCTGCGGCAGGCTCGCGGTGAGGATGTCCGGGTTGAGCCGCCCCGTTCCGAGGATGGTGCCCCCGCGGAGCAGGATGCGGTCGATCCCCTCGTCGTCGAACAGTGGCACCGCGCGGTCGTGGACCAACCCCGCCCACCCGTCCTGGAACCCCAGGACCGGCGAGTCGTACTCGGAGTTGGCGGTCCGCACCAACGCCCGGATGACCGCGTTGAGCCCGGGACAGTCCCCACCTGCGGTCAGCACGCCTATACGCACGACGGACTCCTCTCGGTTCTCCAGCAGTCTAGGGCCGGGGCCTGCTCACCGCGCGAGCGCCCGGTGACTGTTCACCGGTACGAAACGCCATCGTGGCGAGGCCACCGAGCAGGACCACCACGGCGGGGAGGAACATGGCGTCCGCGACCGCCTGCCCCACGTCGCCGTGGACGACCAGCCGTGCTTGCATCAACGCACCGATCGCCGCGGATCCCAGGACGGCGCCCACCTGGCGGGTGGTGTTGTATACCCCCGAGCCCGCCCCCGCGGAGGCGAGCTCGAGTCGCCGCATCGCGGTCGATGACGTGGGCGCCCAGACACACCCGTTGGCCACCCCCATCAACGCGATGGGTCCGAGCAACACTGGGATGGAGCTCTGCGAGTCCATGACCAGCGCCAACCAGAACAAGGAGATCGCGTAGGAGAAGTACCCGATCCCCGTGAACAGCCGCGCGTCGATCCTGTCCGCCCAGCGTCCGACGACCGGTGCGAGGACGCCGGCGATCAGTGCCATGGGTAACAGCATCAGGCCCGCGCGCGTGGCACTGAGGTCTTTGACCCCCTGGAGGTAGAACATCAGGGGGACCATGGTCCCCGCGGTGACGAAGCCGATCGTGGAGACTCCGAAGGTCCCGATCGAGAAGTTCCGGTCCCGGAACAGACGTAGAGGGACCAGCGGCTCGGTACGCACCCGTGACTGCCACCAGAGGAACGCCGCCAGGCCCGCCCCGCCGGCCAGGATCAACACGAGGGTGGTCCCCGCCCATCCGTGGGACTCGCCCTGCTGGATCCCGAAGACCAGCAGGAACATACCCACGGCTGACAGGGCGATACCCGGGACGTCGTAGGAGTGCGAGCGGGTCTCGAGCCTCGGGACCCACCGCCACACCAGGATCACCGCGAGGACCCCGAAGGGGATGTTGATGAAGAAGATGGCCCGCCAGTCGAACGCGTCGATGAGGACCCCACCCAACACGGGACCGACGACCGAGGCGATACCCGCGACCGCCCCCCAGGCGCCCATCGCCGCCCCGCGGCGCGCCGGGGCGAAGATCCTGGTGATCACGCTGAGCGATTGGGGGGTGAGCAGCGCGGCGCCGAGGCCCTGGAAGACCCTCGCCACGATGAGTGTCTCGATGCTGCCCGCCAGTCCACACCACAGGGAGGCACTCGTGAACAGCACGAGTCCCGCGATCGACACCGTGCGCGGGCCGATCTGGTCGCCCAGTCGTCCCGTGAACAACAGTGGCACGACGTAGGCCAGTAGGTAGGCGCTCGTCACCCAGATGACCTGGTTGGTCGACGCGCCGAGCTGCGAGACGAAGGCATCGGTGGCGACCGCGACGATCGTCTGGTCCACCAGGATCATGAAGAACCCGATGACGAGCGCCGTCAGAGCCTTCCATGCGTCCCTCTCGGGGACTGTGGTCACGCGATCGGGCCTCTCGCCGCCTCGAAGGCGGCGCCCACCCGGTACAACCGGTCGTCGGCCAGTGCGGGGGCCATGATCTGGAGACCCGCCGGGAGCCCGTCGACGAGCCCGGACGGGACGGACATCCCGCAGTGCCCGGCGAGGTTGAGCGGAAGGGTGCAGAGGTCGAACTGGTACATGGCCACCGGGTCCTCGACCTTGGCCCCCAGCGGGAACGCGGTGGTGGGCGTGGTGGGCGAGATCAGGACGTCCACCTTCTCGTAGGCGGCGTCGAAATCCCGGGCGATGAGCGTGCGGACCTTCTGCGCCTGGCCGTAGAAGGCGTCGTAGTACCCGGCGGAGAGGGCGTAGGTGCCGAGCATGATGCGGCGTTTGACCTCCGGGCCGAACCCGGCTTCCCGGCTCGCCGCCATCACCTGGTCCGCCGATCCCTCGCCGACCCGCAGGCCGTACCGCATGGCGTCGAACCGGGCGAGGTTGCTCGACACCTCGGAGGGCAGGATCAGGTAGTAGGCCGGGAGCGCGTACCGGAAGTTCGGGCACGAGACCTCGACCACCTCGGCGCCCAGGCCCCGCAGGGTGTCGACCGAGTCGCGGAACGACGCCTCGATCCCCGGCTGGTACCCCTCCCCGGCGAACTCGGAGACGACGCCCACGCGCACACCCGACAGGTCTCCCCGCGCACCCTCTCGGGCCGCGCGGACCATGTCGGGGATCGCCACGTCGACGCTGGTCGAATCTCGCGGGTCGTGACCGGCGATGACCTGGTGCAAAAGCGCCGTGTCCTCGACGGTGCGGCCGCATGGCCCGCCCTGGTCGAGCGACGACGCGCAGGCCACGAGGCCGTACCTGGACACGGTGCCGTACGTGGGCTTGACCCCCACCGTGGCGGTGAGCGCGGCGGGCTGACGGATGGAGCCCCCGGTGTCGGTGCCGATGGCGATCGGTGCCTGGTGTGACGCCAGGGCCGCGGCGGAGCCACCACCGGAGCCACCAGGGGTCCGGCTGGTGTCCCACGGGTTGCGCGTCGGGCCGTATGCCGAGTTCTCGGTCGAGGACCCCATGGCGAACTCGTCCATGTTGGTCTTGCCGAGGATCGGGAGCCCCGCGCTCCGCAGCCTGGCGGTGACCGTGGCGTCGTACGGCGAGCGGTATCCCTCGAGCATCCGTGAGCCACACGTGGTGGGCGCGTCGGTGGTGGTGAACACGTCCTTGAGGGCCACCGGGACCCCGGCCAGCGGTCCGAGTTCCTCGCCCGCCGCGCGTCGGGCGTCCACGGCGCGCGCGGCGTCGAGGGCCTCGTCTGCTCCGACGTGGAGGAAGGCGTTGATCTCCCCGTCGACCTCCGAGATCCGCTCGAGGTGTGCCCGGGTGACCTCCTCGGAGGAGATCTCCCCCGCCGCGATCCGGCGGGCCAGTTCCGCGGCGGTGGCGGTGGTGAGCGACGTCATGCCTCCTCCCCCAGGATCTGCGGGACCTCGAAGCGCTGCTGGTCCGCGGCCGGCGCCTGGTCGAGCGCCTGGTCCGGGGTCAGCCCCGGCGTGACCACGTCGGCGCGGTACACGTTGGAGATCGCGGTGGGGTGGCTCATCGCCGGGACGTCGTCCGCCGCGACCTCGGAGACCGCCTGCACGTGGTCGAGGATGTCGGTGAGCTGTCGCGCGAACGACTCCAGCTCGGCGTCGCTCAGTTCCAGGCGGGAGAGCCTGGCCAGATGCGCGACGTCCCCGCGTGAGATCGAGGTCACGTGTGTAGTCCCTTCGGCGTGGCGTGTCGGTACCGGCCCAGCCTAGTCAGGCCCTCGGAGTGCGGCACAATGGGCGCCATGTCTTATCTGCTCCGCGTCCTGCTACCCGATCGTCCGGGGAGCCTCGGCTCCCTCGCGGTCGCACTGGGAACCGCCGGCGCGGACATCATCAGCCTCGACGTGGTGGACAGGTTCGACGGTGTGGCCGTGGACGACATCGTGGTGAACGTCCCCAACGGCACCTTCCCCGACACCCTGATCACCGCCGCCGAGCAGCTCGACGGCGTCATGGTGGACTCGCTGCGGCCGTTCGGCGGGATCCTCGACGCGCACCGCGAGCTCGAGCTCATCGACGCGGTGGCGGGCGCGGGTGCCGGTGCGGACCAGATGCTCGCGGACGAGTTGCCTGCCGCGCTGCGCCTCGGGTGGGCGCTCGTGGTGGAGGAGACGGCCGACGGGTGCCGACTGATCGCGCGGGGCCCCGCCGCGCCGTTGTGGGACGGTGGCCGGGTCGGGGCGGTGTGCCACCTCGAGAGGGCGACCGCACTGGAGGACGACCTGCCGGAGGAGTGGACGGCGATGGACACCGCTGTCGCCGCGGCGCCGCTGGCCTCCGGTCACGTCCTCGTCGTCGGACGACCGGGCGGGCCGTCGTTCCGGCCGTCCGAGATCGCCCGGCTCGGGTACCTCACGGGGATCCTGCGGTCTCTCAACGCGGGGTGACCCCCGGCGTCATCCGCCCTCGTTCACCCGCCGCGTCCCCGAGGGTTGCGCGGCCACTTCGCCCACGCCCCCGAGGGTTGCGCGGCCGGTCAGGTCCCGACACGCAGCGCACCCGAATGGTCACCCCGCACCGTCGCCCGCCGGCGCCGGGCCGTTCTCCAACAGCTCCACGAATCCGGCCTCGTCGAGGATGGTCAGCCCCAGCTCCTCGGCCTTGGTCGCCTTGGACCCCGGGTTGTCCCCCACCACGACGTAGTCCGTCTTCTTCGACACAGATCCGGACGCCTTACCGCCCCTGGCGATGATCGCCTCCTTGATCCCGTCACGGGTGAACCCCTCGAGGGACCCCGTGGCCACGATGGTCAGACCCTCGAGGGTGCGCGGGATCGACTCGTCCCGCTCATCGGCCATCGACACACCGGAGGCAGCCCACCGGTCGACGATCTCGCGGTGCCAGTCCACGTCGAACCATTCGACCACCGACGCAGCGATCGTCGACCCGACGCCGTCCGTCTCCGCCAACTCCTCCTCGGTGGCGGCGCGTAGTGCCTCCATCGAACCGAACCGTGTGGCCAACGCCCGTGCGGCCGTGGGCCCGACATGGCGGATGGACAGTGCCACCAGCACCCGCCACAGGGGTCTGTCCCTCGCCGTCTCCAGATTGGCCAGCAATTTGCGGCCGTTCTCGTTGAGCACGGTGCGCTCGGGGTCGACGCCGTCCTCGACCTGCTTGCGGGTCGCCTTCTCCACGCGGGTGTAGAGGGAGGTGCGGAGGAGGTCGGCCTCGGTGAGGTCGAACAGACCCGCCTCGTTGACCAACACCCCGCTCGTGAGCAGATCGGAGGCCCCCTCGTAGCCGAGCGCCTCGATGTCCAGGGCGTTGCGCGAGGACAGGTAGAACAGTCGCTCACGGAGTTGTGCCGGACAGGAACGCTGGTTCGGGCAGCGCCAGTCGGCGTCGCCTTCCTTCGCCGGTGCCAGGACGGTGTCGCACTCCGGGCAGCGCTCGGGGAAGACGAACTCCCGCTCGGTGCCGTCCCGGCGCTCCACCACCGGTCCGAGCACCTCGGGGATGACGTCGCCGGCCTTGCGGATCACGACGGTGTCGCCGATCAGCACACCTTTCCGCCTGACCTCGGTCTGGTTGTGCAGGGTCGCGAGTGACACCGTGGAGCCGGCGACCAGCACAGGCTTCATGTGGGCGAACGGGGTGACCCGCCCTGTCCTGCCCACGGAGACGCGGATGTCGAGCAGGTCGGTCATCACCTCCTCTGGTGGGTACTTGTAGGCGATCGCCCACCGCGGGGCCCGTGACGTCTGACCGAGTCGTCGCTGGACCGCCCGGTCGTCGATCTTGACGACGAGGCCGTCGATCTCGTGCTCCGGGTCGCCGCGGTGCTCTCCCCAGTACCGCATCCGCTCGAGGACCTCGTCGATCCCGGTCGCCGGGGCGGTGTAGGGCGAGACGGGCAGGCCCCAGTCCGCGAGCGCGAGATAGACGTCGTGGAGGCTGTCGAAGGTCGCGCCCTCGACCACCCCGAGACCGTGGCAGTACATGCCGAGCCGTCGCTGGGCGGTGATCGCCGGGTTCTTCTGGCGCAGTGACCCGGCGGCGCTGTTGCGCGGATTGGCGAACGGCGGCTTTCCCTCGGCGACGAGCCGCGCGTTGAGTTCGGCGAAGTCCTCGAGCCGGAAGAACACCTCGCCCCTCACCTCGAGCACGGCGGGGACGGGGCGGTCCTTAGTCGGGGTGAGCGTGACCGGGATGTCGTCGATCGTCCGGGCGTTGAGGGTCACGTCCTCTCCGGTCCGGCCGTCGCCCCGGGTGGCCGCACTGACCAGCCTGCCGTCGCGGTAGACCAGGTCGAGCGCCACCCCGTCGATCTTGACCTCGCACAGGAAACGCAGGTCGTCCGCCGCGAGGTGCGACTGTTCGACGGCTGACGCCACCCACGCGCGCAACTCCTCTTCGGAGAACACGTTGTCCAGGCTCGTCATCCGCTGCAGGTGCTCCACCGGCGCGAAGTCGGTGGAGAACCCGCCGCCCACGAGCTGTGTCGGCGAGTCCGCGGTCCGCAGGGCGGGGTGACGCTCCTCGAGCGCCTCCAACTCGCGGAACAGAGCGTCGAACTCGGCGTCGGAGACGATGGGGGCATCCCTGACGTAGTAGCGGAACTGGTGGTCCCTCACCGTCTCCGCGAGCTCGGTCCACTGCTGACGAACCTCAGGAGGGATGTCCCCGGTGCCGAGGGGCGCGGTGCTTCGACTGGCGTGGCTCACCAGCACAGGGTAATCCGACGCGGGCCCGCGATGTCGGGGCGACGGCCTACGGTGACCGCATGAACCCGGAGATCACGACCGCCGCCCCACCCGATCGGAACCGGCTGTTGGCCTTCGACCTCGAGACCACCGGGCCGGATCCCCGGACCGCGCACGTCGTCACCTCGGCCCTCCTCGCGATCGACGGACCCCGCAAGGTGGAACGCACCTGGCTGGCCGATCCCGGGATCGACATCCCGGAGGGCGCGACGGCGGTCCACGGCATCACGACCGCCCGGGCCCGCACCCACGGACGTCCGCATGCGGAGGTGGTGGCCGAGACCATCGCGGGCGTCCGGACGGGGTGGCGGGAGGGACGGACCCTGGTGGTGTTCAACGCGGCGTACGACCTCACCATCCTCAAGAGGTGGGACCCGTCGTTCGAGGTGCTCGGGCCGGTGGTCGACCCGTTCGTCATCGACCGCGCGGTAGACCCGTACCGGCGGGGCAAGCGCACCCTCGGGGCCCTGTGCGCGCACCACGGCGTGAGGGTGGACGGTGCACATGAGGCCGGTGCCGACGCGCTCGCGGCGGCCCGCCTGGCGTGGAAGCTTCTCGGCTCGCTCCCCGACCTGGCCGGTGCGGACTGGCGTGCGGTCAACGCACAGCAGGCGCTGTGGCACGAGGCGCGACAGCGGGATTTCGCCGCCTACCTCGAGAAGTCGGGCAAGGACGCCTCGGATGTCACCACGCAGTGGCCGGTCGCCCTCGACCGGCCCGACCCGGGACCAGCCGACCCGGGACCGACTACTCGGCCAGGCGCGGCGCGGCCTCGGCCACCCGACGCACAGACCCCAGTACCTCCCCTGGGGTGAGGTGTGGCGAGACCATGTCGTCGACGGTCGGGGTGAGGACCACCTGTCGCAGAACCGCGTACCGGGGTGCGCTCAGACGCTCGAGAAGCTCCAGGATCGCGGCGACACGATGTTCCACCTCCGGCCCGGACGACGGGGGCCTCGTCGACCCGGGCAGTCCCTCGAACTGGAGGATCCGCCCGCCGTCGAGGACCGTCCCCGCGGCATCGAGAGCGGCATGGGAGCCACCCGAGTGGAGTGTGTCGGCCTCCACGCAGAGCCCGTCGAGGGGGGTCTCACCCTCGGGGGTACGGGTGATGGCGGCCCATCTGGCGGGCGCCTCGTCCCCACCACCCGATTGGACGCGGAGCATCACCTCCGCCACCCCGTTGCGCCGGAGGACGTCGGCGAACCGGCAGAGGGACAGCGACAGCCGGTCCTCGGCCACCGCCGGGATCGGGTCGAATCGGCTCGGTCCCGCGACGGAGCCGGCCGCCACGTGCCAGAGCATCGGCTCGTCGAGCACGATCCTCGCACCGGCGCCCAGGCGTGCAGCCAGCCGGGTGACGCGCGCCGCCACCCCTTCGGCTAGTGCCTCGGCGAGATCCCTCCGGGCCCCGCGATCGGTGAGGACCGGGGACCCGGCGGGCAGTTCCACCCGCGCGGCGAGCGACCAGGGGCCCAGCACCCGCACCACGAGGCGACGGTCCTCCGAGGCGCGGTCGACCTCGGGATCCCTCACCGATTCGTCGGCCTCCTCCAGCGCGTCGAGGTCACGGTCGAGCAGGTCGGACGCCGTCCGGGCGGGTCGCCCCGGTGAGCCCGCGAGGCGCCAGCCCCGGGTGGAGATGTCGACCGGGAGATCGGCGAGCATGGCCAGGGTCCTGCCCACCTGATCGGCTCCGAGCCCCCGGTCGGCGAGTTCCGGGAGGAACGGCATCCGGTGGCATTCACCGAGCACCACCCTCGCGGCCTCCCGGGGATCCGTTCCCCGCATGGGGCCCGGGCCGGTGAATCCCGGCACGATGGTGGTCACGGAGTGGTCGCGACCGGGACGGAGGCGGTGATCGTGCCGCTTCCCAGAACGCGGTCGCCGTCCGGCTCGGGTCGGTAGAGCACGGCGGCCTGGCCGGCGGCGACCCCGCGCACGGGCTCGTCGAGCGAGATCTCCAACCGGGCGTCCGGACCGTCCCCCACCCGTCTGACGTATCCCGGAGCAGCCTCTCCGTGCGCACGGATCTGCACGTGGCACGCGGTCTCCCGGATACTCTCGTCCACCAACCAGTACGGCGAGGACGCGGTCATCGCCCGGGACAGCAGGTGCTCCGACCCCCCGACGGTCACCGTCCCGGAGTCCGCGTCGATGGACGTCACGTATCTGGGTCGGCCGTCGGGCGCCGGCCCCGGCAACCCGAGTCCCTTGCGCTGTCCGATCGTGAACCCGTACACACCGTCGTGCCTGCCCAGTTCGTCGCCACTGTCGGCGTCGACCACCGCGCCGGGACGCAGCCCGATCCTCGCGCCGAGGAAGGCACGGGTGTCACCGGAGGGGATGAAGCAGATGTCGTGACTGTCGGGCTTGGACGCCACGGGCAGGCCGGACGACTCGGCCTCGGCCCGGACCTCGGACTTGAAGGAGTCCCCCAGCGGGAACATCGAGTGCGCGAGTTGTCGAGGGGTCAGCACACCCAGGACATAGGACTGGTCCTTGCCGGGATCGACCGCGCGGCGCAGGACCGGGCGCGACTCGCCCGAGTCCGTCGCCTCGACGGACAGGCGGGCATAGTGTCCGGTGGCCACCGCGTCGAACCCGAGCGCCATCCCCCGGTCGAGGAGGGCCTCGAACTTGATCCGCTCGTTGCACCGCAGGCACGGATTGGGGGTCTCGCCCCGGGAGTACGACTCGACGAAGTCGTCGATCACGTCCGCCCTGAACCGCTCCGCGAAGTCCCACACGTAGAACGGGATGCCCAGCAGATCAGCCACCCGGCGTGCGTCACCCGCGTCCTCACGCGAACAGCAGCCGCGGGAACCGGTCCGCAGCGTCGCCGGGTCCGCACTCAGGGCGAGGTGCACACCCACCACCTCGTGACCGGCGGCCACGGCTCGTGCGGCGGCGACGGCGGAATCGACTCCCCCGCTCATGGCGGCGAGGACCCTCACGACGTCGTCACCCCGGTGCCGATCAACCCGAGGCCCGCGACGCGGGCCCTCTCGGCCGCAGGGGCCAGGGCGGCGATTGCCGCGTCCACGTCCTCCTCGGTCGTGGTGTGGCCGAGACTCAGTCGGAGACTGCTCCTCGCGGCCGCGTCCCCCGCGCCCAGGGCGAGCAACACGTGGCTGGGCTCGGCCACCCCCGCCGTACACGCCGAGCCGGTGGAGCACTCGATCCCCGCGGCATCGAGCAGCAGGATCAGGGATTCCCCGGAGCAGCCCGGGAAGGTGAGATTGGCGATCCCCGGCAGCCTCTGCCCACCTCCGTTGGCCACGGCGTCCGGGACCGTGGCGAGGACGCCCGCGACCAACCGGTCCCGCAGGCGTTCCAGGCGGATCGCCTCGGCCTCCATGTCCCGGACGGCCTCGTCGAGGGCAGCGGCCATCGCGACGACCCCCGGGACGTCCACCGACCCGGACCTGAGATCCCGCTCCTGGCCTCCGCCGAAGCCCACCGGGAGACACGCGGCGCCGCGGTCGATGATGAGCGCTCCGACCCCGAGGGGGCCACCGAACTTGTGGGCGGACAGACTCAGGGACGTCACACCGAGGGCGCCGAAGTCGACCGGGATGTGTCCGACGGCCTGTACCGCATCGGTGTGGACCGCCGCGCCGGCGGCGGTGGCGACGGCCGCCACCCCGGCGACGTCGCTGAGGGTGCCGATCTCGTTGTTGCCGAGCATGACGGCGACGAGGGCCAGGCGCTCCCCCACCTCGTCCAGCACACCGCGGACCGAGTCGGGCGCGACGGCCCCGCACCGATCCACCGGCAGCACACGGACGTCCATACCCCCGCCGCGTGAGGTGGCCAGGTGCGCGGCGGAGTCGAGAACCGAGTGGTGTTCGGTCGCCCCGACGGCCACGACGTCGCCGCTCGAGGCGGCAGCCTGACCCAGTACCGCGAGGTTGTCGGACTCGGTCCCCCCGGAGGTGAACACGACCTCGGAGGGCCTGCAACCGAGGTGGGCGGCCAGTGATTCGCGGGCCTCCTCGAGCCGACGCCGCGCATGTCGGCCGGCTCCGTGCAGAGAGGAGGCGTTACCGACGCTCGCGGCGGCCTCGACATAGGCGGCCAGAGCCGACTGACGCATCGGGGTGGTCGCGGCGTGGTCGAGATAGTGCGCTGTGCGGATCGTGAGCATGACGTCGGCAAGAATACGCCCGAACGCACCGGACCCCGGCACCGCAGGGGTGCCGGGGTCCGGTGGATGCCGTTCGACGCCGTGACGCCGCCCTCACTTACGGGCGTTGATGGCCTCGGTGAGCTGCGGGGCGACAGCGAACAGGTCGCCGACGATGCCGTAGTCCGCGATCTCGAAGATCGGGGCCTCCTCGTCCTTGTTGACGGCGACGATCGTCTTGGACGTCTGCATTCCGGCACGGTGCTGGATGGCGCCCGAGATGCCGAGGGCGATGTACAGCTGCGGCGAGACGGTCTTACCCGTCTGACCGACCTGGAACTGACCCGGGTAGTACCCCGAGTCGACGGCGGCACGCGACGCACCGACCGCGCCCTTGAGCGAGTCCGCCAGCGGCTCCACGACCTCTTCGAACTTCTCGGCCGACCCCACGCCACGGCCGCCCGCGACGACGACGGTGGCCTCGGTGAGTTCCGGACGGTCGCCGCCGACGATCGGGTTGCGGGAGATCACCCTGGCGGCGTTCTCGGGCTCGGGGACGTCGATCTCGACGACCTCACCCGCACCGGCGCTGGGCACGGCCTCGACGGCACCCGGACGCAGGGTGTAGATGGGCGTGTCGCCGGCGACGGTCGCCTCGACCGTGAACGCGCCGCCGAAGATCGAGTGGACGGCGGAGCCGTCGGACTTGATCTCGACGACGTCGCAGAGGGTGCCGGAGCCGGTGCGGGCGGCGAGCCGACCCGCCACCTCCTTACCCTCGAACGTGGCGGCCAGGACGATCGCCGCCGCGCCCTGCTCCGCGAGCCCGGCGAGGACGTCGACCTTCGGGGTGACGAGGTAGTTCTGCACCGCGTCGCCCTCGGCCACGTAGATCTTCTCCGCGCCGGCCTCCTTCAGGGCGTCGGTGAGCGCCGCGGCGGTGCCGGTCTCACCGAACACGACGGCGGACGGCTCGCCGAGCGCACGTGCGGCGGTGAGCAGCTCGAGGGTGACCTTCTTGAGTTCGCCGTCGACGTGCTCGACCGCGACGAGGACTTCAGCCATGGTGGATTCTCCTTGGAAAACTGTGGTGGGAGTCGTTCGGGGTGAGCGCGATCAGATGAGCTTCTGCGCCACGAGGTACTTGGCGACCTCGTTGCCGCCCTCGCCCTCGTCGTTGAACTTCTCACCGGCGCTGCGCGGCGGCTTGGGGACGGAGGAGATCACGGTGGACGCGGCGTTGTCCTTGCCCACCTGGCCGGGCTCGACGTTGGTGTCGGCGAGCGTCAGGACCTCGACCGGCTTCTTCTTGGCGGCCATGATGCCCTTGAAGGAGGGGAACCGCGGCTCGTTGATCTTCTCGCCGACCGACACGACGCACGGCAGCGACGCCTCGATCTCGAAGACGCCCTCGTCGGTCTCGCGCTCGCCCTTGATCGTCCCGCCGGAGACCTCGAGGGTGCGCATGTGCGTGACCTGCGGCAGGCCCAGGTACTCGGCGATGATGGCCGGGACACTGCCCATGCGGCCGTCGGTGGCCTCGTTGCCACAGATGACCAGTTCGGTGCCCTCGATGGTGCCCAGCACGTTGGCGATGGCCCACGCGGTCTGGACCACGTCCGAGCCGTGGAGCGCCTCGTCGTTGAGATGGACGGCCTTGTCCGCGCCCATCGACAGGGCCTTGCGGATCGCCTCGGTGGCGCGGTCGGGACCGGCGGTCAGGACGGTCACCTCGCCCCCCTCGGCCTCCTTGATCTGGAGTGCCTGCTCAACGGCCTTCTCGTTGATCTCGTCGAGGACCGCGTCCGCGGCCTCGCGGTCCAGGGTGAAGTCCCCATCCGAGAGCTTGCGCTCCGAGTAGGTGTCCGGAACCTGCTTGATCAGTACGACGATGTTCGTCATGGGCCTGCGTCGACCTCCTGCGAGTCGGGGCTGGGTGCGTTCCGAACTGACCGGGCGCACCGGATTGTGGTCCTGGGGACAACAATAACGCCACCCGGGCCCTCACCGCAGGAGCGGGGCCGTCAGTAGCGCAGGGGCGGGCGTCTCAGTTGATGCGCGTATCCCACCCCGCCCACGCCGCGTCGCGCAGTTCGTTCTTGCGGACCTTGCCGGTGGAGGTCCGTGGCAGGGCCTCGGTGATCTCCACCGCCCCCGGCACCTTGTACCGGGCGATCCTCGTCCGGCAGTGGTCGATCACACCGTCCTCGTCGAGTCCGGACCCGGGCCTGACCACGACGTAGGCCTTGGGGCGCTCTCCCCACTTCTCGTCGGGCATCGAGACGACGGCGCAGTCGACCACGTCGGGGTGCGCCACGATCGCCTGCTCGACCTCGATCGTCGAGATGTTCTCGCCTCCGGAGACCACCACGTCCTTGGCCCGGTCGAGCAGCTGGACGTACCCGTCCGGGTGCATCACCCCGAGATCGCCCGAGTGGAACCACCCGCCGGCGAACGCGGCGGCGGTGGCCTCGGGGTCGGCGAAGTACCCCTTCATCACCCCGTTGCCGGTCATGACGACCTCCCCCATCGTCACACCGTCCGCGGGGACGTCCACGAGGTGCTTCTCCCCGGGGCTGGTCCGCTCGACCACTCGGACAGTCTCGGCGTGGATCATCGCCACGCCCTGCCTGGACTTCAGGCTGGCCCGCTCGTCCGGGTCCAGCTCCGTCCACCCGGGCTGGGGCGTGCACACCGTGAACGGCCCGTAGGTCTCCGTCAGCCCGTAGACCTGCGTCACGTCGATGCCCAGGTCCTCGAACCGTCGCAGGATCGTGGGCGAGGGCGGCGCACCGGCCGTGACCATGCGGATCCCCTCCACCGGCCGGGCCGCCGGATCGTCGGCGATCGTGCTCAACACCGCCGGGGCGCCGGCGAGGCGGTTGATCCCCTCCTCGTCGAACAGTCTCCAGATCTCCTCGCCCCGGACGGCGCGCAGGCACACATGGGTGCCCATCGCGCCGGTCAGGGCCCACGTGGTGCACCAGCCGTTGCAGTGGAACATCGGGAGCGTCCACAGATAGCGGGAGTCCGCGTCGAGCCCCTGGGTGATGATCTCTCCGAGCGCGTTGAGGTAGGCGCCACGGTGGGTGTACATCACGCCCTTCGGGCGTCCCGTGGTCCCCGAGGTGTAGTTGACGGCGATGACGGAGTCCTCGTCCTCCACCGTCCACGACACCGGCTGCGGGGAGGCCAGCGCGAGGCTCTCCTCCAGTGCCTCGGCGCGGGGGCCGAAGCGGGCGGGGTCCGGTTGGGTGCCGTCGGCGTCGGGGGTCACCAGGATCAGGCTGATCGACTCCGGTATCTCGTTCCCCAGCCCGTCCAGGAGTCCGGCGTCGGCGATGAGCACCGAGATCCCCGCGTGCTCGACGATGTAGGAGACCTCCGGCGGCGCGAGACGGGTGTTGAGCGCCACGACCGCTCCGCCGGCGAGCGGGACCGCGAACTGCGCCAGGAGCGCCTCGGCGGAGTTGGGGGCGAGGACCCCGACGCGCTCTCCCCTGGCGACCCCGCGCATCCGCAGTAGGGAGGCCAGGCGTGTGGCCCGGTCGGCGAACTCGGCGTAGCTCTGCCGGCGGGGCCCGTCCACCACAGCGGTCGCGTCAGGGGACACGCGCGCTGCCTTCTCCAGGAAGCCGAGGGGTGTGAGAGCGGTGTCGAGTCCAGAACTGGCTGCCATCGCGCGGGGTCCGCCTCTCGTGGGGTCGTCCGGTGACCCGGTCTCGGGTGATCACGGTCACGGTAACCGCGGCCGGTCTCGCGCACCGGCGGATTGCGCCCCGGTCCCCCCGGCGCCGCCCCTCGGACTACGCTCTCCCGTGACGATCTGACGTGAAGGGGACCTCCAGGTGGCACCGGCATCGATTCCGCGGCGGGCCGCACCGACCGTACGGGCTCTGCTGGTGGGTGCTGTCGCGGTCGGGCTCGCCGCGGGGTGCGCGTCCCACACCGAGAGCGGTGGCGCCCGCCTGGAGCAGGCCGAGAGCTGGTCGTCCGTCGCCGGCGGCCCCCCGAACTCCGGACGCGCGCATGCATCGGTCTCCGATTCTCCGACGCTGGTCTGGTCACGACCGTTGGGGGCGCCCGCGACCGGGGTCGCCGGTTCGGACGGTATCGGCTCCTTCTTCCAGGCGACCGTCTCCGAGCAGGGCTGCAACCTCTTCGCACTCACCGCCGACGACGGACGCAAGCGGTGGTGCCTGCGCCTACCGACGCACGGACCGCGCATCACCGCGACCGTCGACGGCCGAGGGTCCCTCTTCGTTCCCCTCTACGGCGGGGTGGGTGCGGTGTCGGCGGAGGGTGAGAACCGGTGGTTCGCCCGGACCAGGGGCATCCCCACCACCATCACGCTGCTCGACAACCGCAACCTCCTGACGATCTCCCACCTGGGGATCGTCCGGGTGATCAACACACAGACCGGGCTGGACGCCTCGTCCGAGCTGCCGGTCGCCGGTGAGATCGCACCGTCCGATCCGGGGTTCGGGTCGCCGTGGTGCGGCATCGGCGAACGCGGTTGTCCCGTGCCCGGCCCGGCCGCGGTCGACACGGCGACCGGGACCGCCTATCTCACCGCGTGGGCACCAGGGGCCCCGGCCCCCGACCTGGTCGCCGTGAAGTTCACCGCGGGGGACGCGGGGCGGCTGGAAGTGCTGTGGCGCACCGGGCTCCCCGAGGGGCGGCTCGGGGTCCCGGTGGTCCTGTCGGACGACCGGGACGAGGTCTACCTGCACTCCGAGGACGGCGCCCTGTCCGCCTACTCGACCGCCGACGGGTCACCCGTGTGGTCCTCCCCGATCGGATACCGACCCGACACGCCCCCCGCCCTGCTGCCGGACGGCACGCTGGTGACCGGTGGTCGCACCTCGACCGTGTGGAGGGGTCAGGACGACGACCACGCCGCCGACGCGGGCCCCGCGCCCGTGGTGGCCGTCCGCGGGGAGGACGGGCAGGGGGGTGAGGTGTGGCGGCGCGACGACCTGCGCCAGCTCACCAACCCCGCCGCCACCGCCGACGGACGGGTGCTGGTGGCGGTGAGGTCGGGCGGGAGCGACGACGAGCCGGGGATCGCCCTGCTCCTGATCGATGGTGACGACGGCAGCACCCTGCACGAGATCGAGGTCCCGGCCGCCACGGGTCCGGTCTCCGGACTGAGTGTGGACGACGACGGCCGCATCGCGCTCACGACCGCGGTCGGTGCGGTCTATCTCTACGAGTGAACGCCGGCGGGCTGATCGGTCCGCGGCCCGCACACGAACACCACGGCGGACCTGCCGATCCTCGTCACCACCAGCGCGAGCGGGCGGGAGCCGCCCGGGGCCAGGGACCGCCGCAGCACGTCCGGGTCCGTGTCCACCCCGCGGACCAGGATCTCCAGTGACCCGCAGTCCCGGCGCCTGAGGACCTTCCGGAGTTCCTTGCGGTCGAGCCGGCACCGCTCCAGCACCTCGAACCCCGTGTAACCGGCCGGGATGTGGGGCCCGGTCAGGTGGGCGATCCGGGGGTCGAGCTGACGGAGCCCGTGACGGCGGGCCCAGTGCCGCACCAGGCCGGCCCGGACGACCGCCCCGTCGGGATCGACGATGAACCGGTCCGCCTCCCCGTGGGCGTCGACCTCGTCGTCGTCCTCGTCCGTCACCACCTCCGCATGGACCGCGAGGCCGTCCGCGACCAGCCGCGGTGCCCCCCACGGTGCGGGCGCGCCGGCCCCGGTGGTGCGC
>NZ_JADDKI010000249.1:0-6423 GCF_015356725.1 Dietzia sp. SYD-A1 | reverse complement strand
CCGGGAGGACGGCCCTCGTCACCGGCGCCAGCCGGGGGATCGGCCTGGGGATCGCGCGGCGCCTGCTGTCCGAGGGGGCGTCCGTGGTGATCACCGCCCGCGGGCAGGAGGGGCTCGACGAGGCGGTCGCCGAGTTGGGTGCCCCGGAACGGGTGCTCGCGGTCGCGGGCAAGTCCGACGACGAGGACCACCAGCGCGAGGTGGTGGCCCGGGCCGAGCAGACCTTCGGGCCCGTGGACCTGCTGGTCAACAACACCGGCATCAACCCGGTGTTCGGTCGGACAATCGACGTGGACCTGGCGGCCGCTCGCAAGATCACCGAAGTCAATGCGCTGGGCACGTTGGCGTGGACGCAGAAGGTCTATCACTCGGGGCTCGAGGAGCGGGGCGGGGCGGTGGTCAACGTGGCCTCGATCGCGGGCCTGGCGCCCTCGCCGGGGATCGGGTGGTACGGCGCCACCAAGGCGCTGGTGATGCGACTGACGCAGGAACTGGCGGTGGAGGTCGGCCCGGCGGTCCGCGTCAACGCCGTGGCGCCGGGCGTGGTCAAGACCCGCTTCGCCGAGGCGCTCTACTCCGGCCGCGAGGAGCAGATGTCCGCCGCGTTGCCCGCGGGCCGGCTGGGGGTCCCCGACGACATCGCCGGCCCCGTGTCGTTCCTGCTCTCCGACGACGCCCACTGGATCACCGGGCAGACGATCGTCGTGGACGGCGGGGCGCACATCGTCGGCGCGGGATTGCAGGGCTGACATGGCCTCGATACAGGAGTTCTGTGCCTCGACGGGCCGCTCGCTCGAGGCGAGCCCCCCGATGGCGGTCGCGGCGCAACCGTTGACCTGGGTGGACAACGCGCCGTGGCAGCGGATCGAGTCGCCGGAGCCGTCGGCCGTGATCTACGTCGATCCGGGAGCGCACCGCGACGGGTTCTCGCCCAACGCCGTGGCCACCTGTGCCCGCGTCGCGCCCGCCATGTCCACCGACGACGCGGTGACGATGATCGTGGCCACCGCGGAGGTGCTCGCCGACTGGACACTGCTGGAGGAGGTCGCGGGCGAGGGCGACGAGGACGCCGGCGCGGTGCGCAGCGTCTACCGCTTCGTCCGCGGGACCTACTCCGCCGAGCCCGGCGAGATGGCCACCTCGAGCCTGATCGTGGGATGGAGCGACGACGAGGCGACCTACGTCTTCCAGTTCGTCGTGACCGGGTGGCGCGAGGACGCGGGCCTGCACGACTCGGCGATGGACTGCCTGATGATCGGCGAGTGGACGGCCGGACAGATCGTCGGCGCCATGCGGGGTTGACGGCCTCCGGCGGACGCGGCGGGCCCCGCTAGGGTGGGCGGGTCAGGAGTCGGGTTGACAGGAAGGCGGGACCGCCGGTGCAGCTTCGCGAGTTGAGCGTGACGGGGGCGTGGGAGATCACCCCCCGCCGGATCTCCGATGACCGCGGGGTCTTCCACGAGGCGTTCACCGACGCGGCCTTCCGCCGCCTGACAGGGCACCGCTTCGACCTCGCCCAGGTCAACGTGTCGGTCTCGGGCGAGGGGGTCCTGCGCGGTCTGCACTACGCCGAGGTGCCGCCCGGCCAGGCGAAGTACGTCATGTGCCCGTCCGGAACGGTGTTCGACGTGGTGGTGGACGTGCGGGTGGGGTCGCCGACCTTCGGGGAGTGGTCAGGGGTCATCCTCGACTCGGAGGACCAGCGTGCGGTGTACGTCCCCGAGGGCGTGGCGCACGGATTCCTCTCCCTCGAGCCGCAGTCCACGGTGATGTACCTGTGCTCGGAGGGCTGGCGACCGGGCGCCGAGCACGGGGTGGACGCCTTCGATCCCCACCTCGCCGTCGACTGGCCCTCCGTGGCGCTCGACGGCACCCCGATCACGCACGTGATGAGCGGGAAGGACCGTGACGCGCCGAGTCTGCTCGACGCCGCGGCCGCCGGGCGCCTGCCGCGGTGGGAGGACTGTGAGGCGCACGTGGAGCGTCTGCGGGAGGCCACCGCGCGGGTGGACGAGGAGTGGCGCCCGAACGCGGATTGACATACCCTAGGGGGTATCGAACGACGCCCTGTCGGGTCGAGAATCCCCGTGAAGGAGGACGCCATGTGTTATCCGGTCACCTGTTCCGTCTGCGGCAAGACCACCTGGGACGGCTGTGGTCAGCACGTCGACCAGGTCAAGGCGGCCGTGCCCGTCGAGAAGTGGTGCGACGGGGAGCACCCGGCCGCGGCCCGGTAGTCCCGGCGAGGCGGCCCAGGGGTGCCGCGGTCCCGACCTCCATCGGGGGCGTCGGTCCCCACTCCCGCGCCACGGACCCGTCCGGCGGGGTAGAACCGGGTGACACGCACTCGTCGTCCCTCCCGGAGGCCCCAGTGAGCACCCCGTACGTCCTCGTCGAGCGCAGCGGCCCGATCGCGCGCGTGACCCTCGACCGGCCCGATCGCCGCAACCCCCTGTCGTTGCGGATGATGCGCGAGGCCACTGCCGCCATCCGCGACCTCGGTGACGACCCGTCGTGCGGCGTGGTGGTGGTGACGGGGTCGGGCCCGGCGCTGTCCGCCGGGCACGAGATCGGCGAGATGATCAACCGCACCCTGGACGAGGAGCGCGAGGTCTTCGACACCTGCGTCGAGCTCATGGAGTCGATCCAGGCCATCCGCCAGCCCGTGATCGCGGAGGTGCAGGGCCACGCCATCGCCGCCGGGTGTCAGCTCGTGGCGACCTGCGACCTCGCCGTGGCCGTCGACACCGCGAGGTTCGGCACCCCGGGCGTGAGGATCGGCCTGTTCTGCTCGACCCCCATGGTGGCGGTCTCGCGGAACATCGGCCGCAAACGCGCGCTCCAGATGCTCCTGACCGGCGAGACGATCGACGCCGCCACCGCGGTCGAGTGGGGCCTGGTCAACGCCGCGGTACCCGCAGACCGGCTCCGGGCCCGTGTGGACGAGCTCGCCACCCGGATCGCCGTCGCCAGCCCGCTCACGCTGGAGATCGGGAAGCAGGCCTTCTACCGCCAGATCGATCTACCCCAGGACGAGGCGTACCGCGAGATGGCCGAGACGATGGCCACCAACGCGATGACGTGCGACGCCCAGGAGGGCATGTCCGCGTTCCTGGACAAGCGCACCCCGCAGTGGCGTGGGGAGTGAGGCGGAGGGGTGAGCAGACGCCGGGCAGGCGCGTCCGGCGGCTCGCGGTCGCCGGGATCGGTGCGATGACCTCGTGGATCGTGGGTGTGACGGCGCCCTACTAGGATCTGCGGCATGGCGATCCGGGTGATGACGGTCTGTACCGGCAACATGTGTCGGTCACCGCTGGCCGAGCGCCTGCTCGCCGCGCGCGCCGCCCGAGCGGGTCTCGACGTGGTGGTGGAGTCCGCCGGGACGAGGGCGGTCAACGGCGTGGAGATCCACCCCGAGACCCGCCGGGTGCTCGAGGCGTATGGCGGGAGCGCGGAGGGTTTCGGCGCCCGGCTCCTGTCGCCACGAGTGCTCGGGGGTCACGATCTGGTCCTCACCGCCACGCGCGCCCACCGCGACGCCGTCCAGGAGATGGCGCCGCTGCTGTGGAAGAGGACCTACACGTTGCTGGAGGCGGCCCATCTGGCCGACACGGACCGGGCTCTGACGCTCCGGGGCCTGTCGCGGGCCCGCCTCGGCGTGGACACCGACGATCCGGCGTGGGACATCGAGGACCCGATCGGCCGCCAGCCGGAGGTCTTCGACCGGACGGGGACGCAGATCAGCCACGCGGTCGACTCGATCGTCGATCTCCTGGGCCGCCGGGGGTGATGCCCGGTCAGGGGTCCAGGGGTTTACGCCTGTCCAGATCCCGAAGGAAATCAGGGTCGTCGTCCGGGGCGATCACGCGAGGCGGGGCCGGCCGTGAACCGGGCCCGAAGGCCCGCCACAGCAGAATCGCCACGGTCACCACTCCGATGAGTGCGAACAGCCAGATCACTCGAACCTCCTTTCCACCACGATACGTATCCTGGGGGTCATGAGCGAGCGAGACGAGTCAGCAATCCCGGCACAGGCGCCCGCCGGAACCAGTCCCGGCGCCCGCCTGGCCCGCAACATGATGTTCTACACGGTGTTGAGGCTGCTGATGGTCGTCGCACTGACCCTGATCGTCATCGGTATCGGCCGTCTCGCGGGCGTCGACGTGCCGGTCCTCGTCGCGGCGATCATCTCTGTGGTCATCGCGCTCCCGCTGTCGATGGTCCTGTTCACGCGCCTGCGCGCGGAGATCAACTCCGACATCTCGGCTGTGGACGCCAACCGTCGCGTCAAGCGGGACGACCTGCGACGTCGGATGGACGAGGCCTGAGCCCTACCGGGCCGACCCGAGTCGATGGACCGGCAGCCGTTCAGATCCGGACCGGCAGCCGTTCAGCTGACCGGAGCGGGCAGAGAGGGGAGCCACTCCGAGCCGAATGACCCGTTCGGGTCATGTGACCCCATCCATCCGAACGGCGGCCACCCGGAAGCCTGAGGCGGCGGGGGAGCGGCCGCGTCGGTTTCGGTCTCGGTCGGCACCGCGGTCGGCGCCGGCTCGTCGGATCCGGTGGTGGGTCGGCCGACCTGGTTCGCGGCCGTCGTCTCACCGGCGCCCGGGGTCGTGGTCTCGGTGTCCCCGGGTCCGGTGGGCGGGCTGGTGGGCGGGGTGGTCGGCGGCGTCGTCCCCTCGGGCGGGGTCGTCGGCCCATCCGGTGTGGTCTCCTCGGTGGGCTCGCCCGGACCGCTCTCGGTCGGCTCGGCCGGTTCCGTGGTGGGGTCGTCGTCGTCGAACCACGGATCCTGCCCACCGGCGTCCGTCCGCGGCTGGGCGGGAGTCCACTGGGTGGCCGTGGTGCCCGTCTCGGGCTGGCGGGGCGGTGCGTGGGTGCCCGTCTCGTCGTCGGCGACGTACAGCGCCCCCGGTGCGGGTTGCACACCGATGTAGTACCGGCTGAGGCAGTGGTCGGTGACACTCTGCGTGCCGTCGGTGAACACCGTCATTCCCGGTGTGCCGCCGTCGGCCTCGGTGGCGCACCGGGCGATGAAGCGGCCGGGCGGGGTGTCACGCTCGCTCGATTCGGCCGCGGAGGTGAGGTCGGTCGCAGAGGCGGATCGCGGGGCTTCGGAGAGAACCTGCGGTTCCGGCTGTGCGCACGACGCGGCTACCAGCGCGATCGCGCCGGCGGTCAGGAGCACCCGAGTTCGCATAACGATAGTGTCTCAGTTCTGTCAAAGGATGGCTACCGGTCGGGGCTGTGCGTCACGTCATCATCGGTCAGATCTCGGCCACCTGTCTCCGTACCGCCCCGATCGAGGCCAGGCAGGCGGCGAGAACCGCGGCCGCGACCCCGCCGACCCCCACGGTGATCAGATCGCTCACCGGCGGTGCGATGTTACCGGTGTTCTCGGATCCCACCATCGCGACCGCGCCGAGTCGGCCGAACGCCGTGCCGATGAGCACTCCCAGAGTCGAGGCGCTCGCCGCCACCAGTGCCGTCTCCAGGACGAGCATCCGCCAGACGCCGGCCCGGGTGACGCCCACGCCGCGGAGGAGGCCGATCTCGCGCGTCCGTTCCCGGATCGACAGCGTGAGCGTGTTGACCACCCCCACCAGGGCCAGCACCACCGCCACCGCGAGCAGCAGTGCACTGGACGTCAGGACGGTCCGGACGGATCCCGCGACCTGGTCCCGCGAGGCGAAGGTCTCGGTGACCGCCAGCGAGGGGTCGGCCTCCACGACCGCCGACCGCACCCGGTCGAGCGCCGTCTCGAGTCGCTCGCCTTCCAACCCGTCCTCCATCCGGAGCCACTGCTCGGTGCGGGGCACGAACTCCCGGGGTACCTCCAGGTCCTCCGGCCAGGGCGCTCCGTCCGGCGACAGCGGCAGGGGCCAGTCGGGCACACTGCCCGGGGCGGCGAGGGCCCACTGAGCGCTGGTGCGACGGACCACCAGGTCCCGCGTGTCGTCGTCGGTGAAGAACCGGAACCGGACGGTGTCCCCGTCACCTGCGCCCGCGGCCACGGGAGAGGACTCGGGCAGGACGATCTCGCCAGGGCCGGGAAGTGTGATCTCCCGGCGCATCACCTGCGCCACCCCGGCCGGGTCGGCCACGCGCAGGACCGTCCTTCTGCCCTCGTCGTCGCGGGCGTACATGTCGACGACGACGAGGGACTCCGCGACCCCGTCCATGCCCGCGAGTCGCTCGGGCAGCGCGCCGGGCAGGATCCCGTCGGGTGAGGTGACGGCGACGTCCAACGGGACGCGGTCGACCAGCCGCGACTCGATGGCGGGCCCCAGCAGGGCGATCCCGGTGACCATGGTCGAGGTGAGCGTCACCCCGACCAGTACGGCGGCCGAGGTGGCGGCCGTGCGGCGTGGGCTGCGCGCGGTGTTGCGGGCAGCGAGGAGGCCGACGGGGCCGAGG
>NZ_JADDKI010000248.1:0-1944 GCF_015356725.1 Dietzia sp. SYD-A1 | reverse complement strand
GTCGTGCACCACGGCGACCCCGATCGCGCCGGGCGCGCTCTGGCGGCCGACCTGCACCGTCACGGGCCGGCCCGCTGGCCCACCACGGTCCACCTCACCGGGGACTCGTGGCAGGACGAGGTCGTCGTCGACCATCCGGCGTCGGTCGAACCGGCCGACGCCCCGGACCAGGCGCCCCCGCGGGTCGTGGTGATCGGCGGGCTCGGCGCCGTGGGACGCCACATCGCCTCCTCCTTCCTCACTGCCGGGGCAAGCGTCACCCTGACCACCCGTCGTGACGCGGGAGATGTCGCCGCCGAGCTGGTCCCCCTGGGGGCGTCCGTGGTCACCTGGGACGGCCTCGACGCCACCGCCCTCGCCGAGATGGTTCGCGCTCTCCCGGCCGGCGGCCCACTGATCGTCGTGCAGTGCACCGGGGTGGTGGGCCGGGAGAGCTTCGCGACGGTCCAGGAGTCGGGGACGAAGACCCTCCTGGCCCACGATCGTGCGCGGGTCCAGGTCTGGCTCGCCCTAGAGGACGCGGTGGCGCAGCTCGGCGAGCGCGCCCCCGATGTCCTCGTGGCGATGTCGTCACTGGCCTCCGTCTCCGGTGGCTTCGGTCTGGCCGCGTACGCCGTGTCGTGCCGGGCTGTGGAACTGCGCTGCGAGAACGCCTCGCCGGCAGCGCGGACCCGGCGGATCGCGGTGGCCTGGGACGGGTGGCGGACGACCGACGCCGATGACGCCGCATTCGCCCGGAATTTGCTGAGACATGCGCTGGATCCGGACTACGCCTCGACGCTGCTGAGGCGGATCGCCGCCGGACCGTCCCGGGGAACGGTGATCGCCAGCCGCCGTCCGCTCACGATCGAGGGTGCGGATGTGGACCGCGCGACCGGCGCCGAAGTCTCCCTGCAGACCGCCGGAACACCATCGACCGTGGTCTCCCCGGGAGGCTCGGAGAGCTCGGACGGGCAGGAGGCCCGTGCGTCGCTCTCGCGTCTGTGCGAACTGTGGGCTGACGCGCTCGGCCTCCACCGGGACGAGGTCGGCGCCGACTCCGATTTTTTCGCCCTCGGTGGTCAGTCCCTGGCCGCGACACGACTGCTCGGCACTCTCCGCGACGAGCTGGGACTAGACCTGCGGCTGCGAGACCTCCTCGACGATCCGACGCCGGGGGGTGTCGCGGGAGCCGTCGTGTCGGATCCGGGTCGGGAGCAGGAGGACTCGTCCGGGGGCTCTGGCACGGAGGGTTCTGGCACGGAGGACTCTGGCACGGAGGACTCTGGCACGGGGGGCGCGGGCACGGGGGATGCGGACATCGAGCCCGATCCCACAGACCCGGCGCCGTTGACGCCGGTCCAGCGTGCGTACCTCCTGGGCCGCGAGGACGACTACGGCATCGGTGGCGCGGCGTGCCACAGTTTCGTGGAGTTCCGTGCCCGTTCACTGGATCCGGATCGGTTCGAGGCCGCGTTCCGCACGATGGTGCAGAGGCACCCGATGCTGCGGACGGTCGTCGAGCTGGACGGGATGCACGAGGTCGACATCAGGCCCGAGGATTTCCGGCTCGACGTGACCGACCTGAGGCAGTCCGACGACCCCGAGACCGGGCTCCGGCGGTGGCGTGACCGCCTGTCGACGCGGCGCGCCCCGGCGTCACGGTGGCCGCTGGTCTGCCCGTACCTCGCGATCACCGCCGACGCGGTGCACGTGGGGTGGAGCGTCGACGTGCTGGTCTGCGACGCCGACAGCTTCGGCCTCCTGCACTCCGAGATGGGAGTGGTGTACCGCGGCGAGGACCCTGGCCCTGCTCCGCAGCGCACCTTCGCCGACCACGTGCGCAGTAGCGCGGCAGGGGGAGTCCCGGCTGGTCCCGGGCAGGACGAGGACCGCCGTTGGTGGGCGGAGCGGGCCGGACAGCTACCCGCGGCGCCCGAGATCACCGGCGGGGCTGCTCCCGGT
>NZ_JADDKI010000247.1:0-5786 GCF_015356725.1 Dietzia sp. SYD-A1 | reverse complement strand
ACCAGGACATGCGCCGCTTCCAGCCGCGTGGCCCCCGCGCGGTTCTGCGCCAGCGTCGCGGCGCGGGCCGCCTCGCTGACGGCCCCCGCGTCGATCATGCCGAGGGGCTGGGGTACGGCGAACAGCGCACTCGTCGTCATCGTGATCCCCTTCCCCCATAGCCATCATCGAACACATTTTCGATACTACCGCAGCAGCCCTTTTAGCACAAGAGTTCGAGTTCTCACTCCAGCCGGCTGCCGACCCACTCCGCCAGTACCCGCGCGCACGCGTCCACGCTCTGTACCCACGTGGACCCCGCCGACTCGTCGGCCGGGTCGGAGACGTACTTGACCAGGCGGGTGGGCAGGCCCAGCATCGAGCCGGCAGCGGCGACCGCGTACCCCTCCATGTCCACCAGGTCGGCGATCGACGCGAGGTGGTCCCGCAGTGGCCCGCCGGCCACGAAGCGATCACCGGAGGCGAGCACGGGCGCGCCGGTCCCGCCGGGCTCCGAAGGCAGCGCGTGGGCCGGCTCGGGGGTGATCGCGAACTCGGCCGAGAGGGTCAACGGCGGGCCGTCGTGACGGCCGGTCACGGCGTGGAGTGCCAGGTTGTCGAAATCGTGCTGGAACACGGTGGCGATCTCGTGAACGCCCTGCATCCCCGGGTGCAGCCCCCCGGCGGTGCCCACGTTGACGAGCTCGCGGGGCCGGACGCCGCCACCGACCGCATGCGCCACCGCCACCGCGGCCCGAACCTTGCCGACGCCCGTGACCAGGACGGGGAAGTCCGTGACGAAGTGACGGGCCTCCTGCTCCAGCGCGACGACGACGAGAGGGTGTGCCGGATCGACGGTTCCGAGGAGCTCCACGGTCTCCACGGTAGTCACCGGCGATCACGCTCTTCCACTGCGTTGTCCGTGCGATCCACCCCACCACGCCTACGGTGGCAGGAGAAGGCCACCCGTCGACCGCAGAGGTGAACCGTGACCCCACTCCCGTCTCCCAGCCCCGCCACGGCCCGCCGCGCACTACTCCTCTCGGCGGTCGCGGTGCTCGCCGCCGCCGGATGCGCGACCGGCGCAGAGGACGAACAGGCCGACGCGGCGCCGACGGTCACCGCCACCGTGACCGCTCCCGTCGAGACGGCCGAACTGCCCGCCGGCCAACGGGACGGCGACAGACCCGGGGAGCCCACCGACCGGGGGGCGTTCGACCGGTCGGACTGCGGCACCGACGTCTCGGGGCAGGACATCCCCGGGGATGTCCTGGTCCGCGACGGTCAGACGTGTGTGCTGTCCGACCTGACCGTCACCGGCGACATCGACGTCCGGAGCGGCGGTCGGCTGGAGGCCCGCAACGTCCGGGTCACCGAGGACATCGAGGCCGAGGGGCACGCCTCCGTTCTGGTGTCCGGGGGCGAGGTGGCGGGGTCGATCGAGTTGGACAGGGGCGGCGAGGCGACGGTGGAGAACGTCCGGATCGGTGGCGATCTGGAATCGCAGGAGAACTCCGGCCCCCAGCGCTTCGACGGCAACTCCATCGGGGGCGACCTCGAGTGCGAGGGCAACGCCCCGGTCCCGACCGGCGGCGGCAACGAGGTCGGCGGTGAGCGGGAAGGGCAGTGTGCGGGGTTATGACCCCGGGACCAGAGCTACCCGGAGGGTGACCACCACCGGGTGTCGGACTCCCCCAACGGCAGACGGTCCACCACCTCGTGCCGGGCCCGCCCCCCGGGCCCCTCACCGAGAAAGGAGTCGACCAGCGCGATCTCGGAGACCGTCCAGTCACTGCTGGTGAAGGTGTCGAGGACGCGGAGCCATGCCGTGGCATCGGAGCGACCGCGGAGCCGGGCGAGCGTGAGGTGAGGGTGGAACCGAGCCCCGTCGGGGACGCAGCCGGCGGCGTTGGCGGCCGACCGGGCCCCCGCGGCCAGGGCGTGCAACGGAGTCTCGCGCGACCCGGAATCGGTCGGGGCTGCCGCCAGGTGCTCGACGCCCGCCCACAGCACCTTCGCCCGGTCGACCGAGGGGAACGCCCCCGCCCCGGCGAGCCGGATCCGGAACGGCTCGTGCTTCCGGGCGACCGCGCCGAGCCTGTCGGAGAGGTCGTCGATCCGCCACTCGTCGACATCCGGGCAGAAGGTCAGGGTGAGGTGCCACTGCGCGGGATCGGTCCAGGCGAGTCCCGGGCGCGGTTCGAGGAACCGCTCGAGCTCCTGGCTCACCTCCTCCGGCGGCAGCACCGCGGCGAACATGCGATGACCCATCTGCTACCCGCTCCCCACTGCTCGTCGGACACTGCCCGAGGTACCCCACCACCGTGGCCCACCTCACGCTCCATCACAAGAACCGGTCCACGTGGAGCTTGTTATCGTGGCCATCACGGCGGTGGGGCCCGCCTTCAACCACGGCACGGATGTCGTCAACGGTCCCTGTTTCCTAGTCAATTCTGGTAGCCACCATGCGTGTCGACGGCGGCCACCCGACCGGACGCCCCGACCGGGCCTCGTCCGAACCGGGCGCCCCGTGGCGTGCGGCGGCGTACAAGGTCAGGAGGCAGCGCCGATGAGCCGACCACCGCATCTGCACCCCGGGTTGATCGCCCTCGTCGCGCTCGGCGGCGCCGCGGGCACCCTGGCCCGATGGGGCATGACCACGTCGATTCCACACCCGCACGAGTGGCCGGTAGCGACGCTCGCCGAGAACCTCATCGGAGCGTTCCTCCTCGGGCTGCTTCTCGAAGCACTCGTCCGTGCCGGTGACGAGACCCGTCCCCGACGGATGATCCGCCTCGGCCTGGGCACCGGCGCCCTGGGTGGATTCACCACCTTCTCCACCTTCGCCCTCGAGATCGAGAGGCTGCTCACCTCCGGTCACGTCGGCCTGGCGGTCGGCTACTTCACGGTCTCGCTCGTCGGCGGATTCCTCACCTGCATGCTCGGGGTCATCCTGGCCAGCCGGCACCATCGGTGGCGCGAGCGTCGTCTCCCCCTCGATCCCGACCAGGGTGTCGTCTCCGACCCCACCGCGCCGGGAGGGGACCGCCCGTGACCATCGCCCTCATCGCCCTGTTCGGCGGGCTCGGCGCCGCGGCCAGATTCGTGGTGGACGGCCTCGTCAGAACCCGGTGGAACAGCGGTTTCCCGGTCGGAACCGTCGCCGTCAACATCACCGGCTCACTGCTCATGGGCGTGCTCACCGGGGCGGCGATCGCCGGGGCGATCGGTGGCGTCGGTCTGGAGGCGGCCACGATCGGCTTCTGCGCCGGGTACACCACGTTCTCGACCGCCATGGTGGAGACCGTCCGCCTGGTCCAGGGCGGGGCCTATCGCAGGGCCCTCGGCAACGCCCTGGGAACGGGGATCGCGGTGGTCGCGGCGGTGGCCGCCGGGCTCGCACTGGCCGCCGCCCTCTTCTGAGCACGCTCCACCCGGCGGGCGGCCTCACCCCGCGAGTCCGGCCTCCAGGGCGGCGTCGAGTCCGGCGCGATCACCCGAGATCTCCAGAGCCGGATCGTCGGCCCCGATCCGTCCCCACAGCAGGAGCGCGAGTGTCTCCGGCGGGCCCGTCACCTCGACCTCACCGGCCTCCTCCGCGCCGGTCAGGACCCACTCGGGGTCGGCGCCCGGGCTGCGTGCACCCACCGGCTCGGCACCCGTCGCCAGCCCCTCGGGGGCGTGCAGGACCGCCCGCAGCCGGATCGTCACGGGTAGCGACCGTCGGGGCCCCTTGTGCGGGAACATGACAGCGCAGAACTCGTCCACCGTGTCCACCGCCACGTCCTCCGGCAGCGGCGTGGTGGCGGTGGGCCCGCCGAGCGCGTCCTCGAGGTCCCAGCGGTGGACGGCGGTCTCGTGGAGTTGCCGCCGAAGCCAGAAATCGGCCCGGCCGGGGCCGGAGAAGGTCCACACCGGCGCGTCGGGGGCCGTCTCCGTGAAGGTCTCGAGCATTCCCGAGGCCTGCGTCGCGTACCAGTCGGCGAGCGCCGCGGCACCTGCGGACGCCGGCGGGGCGGACCTCATCGCGTCACCCAGCCCCCGCGAGCGCTCGTGCGGGTTCCGGTCGCGCACCGTGGCGCCGCCCCACCGGTTGACGGCACCGAGGTGGGTGACCAGATCGTAGATCGTCCACTCCGGACACGACGGCACCAGAGTGGCCAGGTCGGTGGCCAGGTCGGTGGCCGGGGCGGCGGCCGGGTCGACGCCCCCGGCGAGCGCGAACCGCACCAGCCCGACCTGGGCCTCGATCGCGTCGAGCATCCGCTCCCGCGTCAACCCGGGGCTCATACCCGCGTCGCCGCCTCGTTCGATCCGATCGACCCACTGTCCTCGGTGCCCGGCCGGCGCCGGGTGAAGTCGATCTGCCGCCCCGCGTTGGACACGGCCACCACGGTCCCGGTGCCGAACACGCCGTCCCGGTCGAACAGCGATGCGCTGCCCACCGCCACGCCCGCGTCGCTGAGGTGCTCGTCGGCCTCGATCCCGATGTCGCCCGAGCGGGGCAGACGGGCCAGCGCCACGGTGAGGTCGGCGTTGATGAAGCCGATGCCCTCGTCGCCCCAGTGGGACATGAGGCTGGTGGACTCGGCGAGGGTGACGGCGCGCTGGAAGGGCGTGGCGTCCTCACCGGCCACCACGTCCAGCGGACGCAGCCAGAAGCGTTTGCGCTGGTCATTCTGGTGCGCACCCATGTCGCGGCTCCACGCCTCCCCCTGCTCTCCGCTGCCGAAGAAGACGTTCGATCCCGGCGTGTCCTCGAGCGGGTCCGCCTCGGGCGGGGCCCCGACGCGCCGGCCCGAGCGCCACACGTTCCCGGGTGGCTGCTCGCCCCGGCGCAACTGGACCAGAGTGCCGCGGGCCACGAGAGCGCCCTCCTGCAGCATCCGGACATCGGCGACCCGGATGCGGTTGCCAGCCCGGACCTCTTCCGTCACGGCGAACAGCGGTTCGGTGCGGACCGGCGCGAAGAGGTCCACGGTGAGTCGGGCGGGGTGGAACCCCTCCGCCCCGTGCTCGGACTCGAGCGCACGAGCGGCGGCCACCACCACGGCGGGCCCGTTGACCATCGTGTCCGACCACGCGCTGCGGGCGTACCTGGTGGGGATGTACGCCCCGGAGTCGTCGACAGTGAAGAACGACCGCTCGCCCATGGATTCAGCCCACCATTCCGGTTGAGGAGTTCGCGGGTCCGTGTGGTGTGGCCCGGCGGCCCTGCCCTGCAGCCCAGGACCGCAACACGGCCGCGAGTTGAGTCTCGAAGTACTGCTCGGCGCTGGGGGACTGACGCCACACGCTCAGTTCCAGCGACACGACCCCGTGCAGTGAGGCCCAGATCGCCGTGGCCGCCTCGTGGACGTCCGAGGCCCGGAAGACCCCCTCGTCCACGAGCGCGTCGACGATCTCGAGCAGTGGTTCCCTCCACCGGGGGTCCCGGCGGCCCGTCTCGGTGCGGGGCGAACGGACGGGCTCCCCCACCACGAGCGCGTACAGCCCCTGGTTCTCCAGCGCCCACCGTCGGTAGGCACGGCACAGGGAGCGCATGTCGGTCTCGACACTGTCGTGGCGCAGTGACTCGCGCAGCGCCTCGGCGAGCATCCGGTCCGCCTCCTCCGCGACCGCCGCGAGCAACCCGGACTTGCCCCCGAACATCGTGTAGATGGCGGTGGTGGAGGTGCCCTGTGAGGCGGCCAGCGGCCGCAGTCCGAGCTTCTCCGGCGCCGCGCTCCGGAGCCGGCGCGTCGCCTCGCGCAGGATCCCCAGCCGGAGGGCCTCGTCGTACTGGGCGTGGGGAGGGGCGCCGGAGG
>NZ_JADDKI010000246.1:0-2847 GCF_015356725.1 Dietzia sp. SYD-A1 | reverse complement strand
GGGGCGGGGAGGCCACCACGAGGGAACCGACCCCCGCGACCTGTGCCGGCACGACGTTCATGATGACGCTCGACGGGTACACGGCCTTGCCGCCGGGAACGTAGAGGCCCACCCGCTCGACGGGGACCCACTTCTCGGTGACGAAGCCGCCGGCGGCGACCTCGGTCACGGTGTCCGAGCGCCGCTGGGCGGAGTGGACGATCCTCGCGCGGCGGATGGCCTCGACCAGGGCCGCGCGCACGTCAGGGTCGAGGGCCTCGCCGGCCTCGGTGATGACCTCGGCGGGGACCCGCACCGAGGCGGGCCGCACCCGGTCGAACTTCTCGCCGTAGCCGAGCGCGGCTAAGGCCCCGTGCTCCCGGACCGCCTCGACCACCGGGCGGACGGTGCCGACGACGGAGTCGACGTCGGCGGCGCCTCGCGGGAGTGTGCGACGCAGCTCGGCGGTACCGAGGGTGCGACCGCGCAGGTCGATGCGGGAGAGCATGGTGTGGCCTTTCCTTTGATCACGGGACGTCGAGCAACCGGCCGACGGCCGCGAACCAGTCTAGGTGCGCCCGGGCCCGGGCCCGTGCCATGCCACCCTCGCGGGTGTCGTCGACGCGGTCGGGCGCACCCTCCGGCCGCTCACGCGCAGCAGGCGCCACCCTCGGAATCGGCGCCGGCCTCGTCGTCGTCGTTCCTGGTGGTGTCACCCACCACCGGCGACGTCCCGAACGTCTCCGAGTCGGCCAGGACCGCGTAGATCTCCCACCGCTCGCCTCCCGGGCCGGTGACCCACACCTTGTCCTGGGTGGCGAAGCAGCAGGTCGTGCCGATCTCCTCGTCGGTGAACAGGCCGGCGTCGGTCAGTCGCGCGATCTCGCCGTGGACCTGCTCGCTGGACTCGACCTCGACGCCCAAGTGGTTGAGCGAGCCTCCCTGGCCCGGGTTCTCGAGCAGGACCAGCTTGAGGGGCGGCTGCTCCACCACGAAGTTGGCGTAGCCGGGCTTGCGCTTGGCTGGCTCGACGCGCAGCAGCGTCGAGTAGAACCGGACGGCCTCGTCGACGTCGTCGACGTTGAGGGCGAGTTGCACACGGGACATGGTCGGAACCTCCACCACTGAGATGTATATCGAAATTGTTGCACCGCCCAGGCAAGCAGCCTTTTCGATATTCGTCAAGAAGCTGGGTTAGACTCGCGGACATGCCCAAGGCCCTGCCCCTCCTCGACGTCAGCTCGCCGGTCTGCTGCGCGCCCGTATCGGCGGGGCCGATCGGCCACGAGGACGCCGTGGAGATCGCGCTGCGTCTCAAGGCCCTCGCCGACCCGGTCCGGATCCGACTGCTGTCGCTCCTTCTCACCAGTGACGACGGCGAGGTCCGCACCGGAGATCTGTCCGCCGCGACCGGCGTCGCGGAGTCGACCACCTCCCATCACCTGGGCCGGCTCCGCGAGGCCGGGATGATCGAGTCGGAGCGGCGCGGGATGAGCGTGTTCCACCGTGCCCGCGGGTCCGCGATCGACGCCCTGCGCGCCGCGCTCGACCCGAACTGTTGCACCTAGCCGAACCGGACCGCACCGTCCACCAGGTGTATGCGTGCGTCACATCGCGCCGCCACCCCCTCGTCGTGCGTGACCAGCATCAGCGCCACGTCGAACTCCCGCGCCGTGCCCAGGAGCAGGTCCATCACGACGGCGCCCGATTCCGAGTCCAGCGCACTGGTCGGCTCGTCCGCCAGGAGCATCGACGGACCGTGGACCAGCGCTCGTGCGACGGCCACCCGCTGGCGCTGCCCTCCCGACAGGGCTCCCACGGACCGATCGGCCATCGGCCCCAGGCCAACCCTGTCCAGGAGTTCGTCGGCTCGCACCCGCACCGCCGTCCGGCGCGCACGCGACGGCCGTCCCCCGAGCCAGGCCATGGCCTCGAGTTGCTCGCGCGCGGTGAGGGACTCGACCAGGTTGGACTGTTGGAAGACGATGCCTATCTCCGTCCGGCGCAGCTCGGCCGCCCGGCGGGCACTCACCGCCGCCAGGTCCACCTCGCCGTCGCGGGTCGCCAACCACACGTGACCGGAATCCGGCGGGGTGAGCGTGGCCGCGGCGGCCAGCAGACTGGACTTGCCCGAGCCGGAGGGCCCGGTCACCGCGAGACTGCGGCCGCGGTCGATCCCGCACGAGACGCGGTCCACGGCGGTGAGCCGGCCGTCGCCGTCGGGGTAGGTCAGGACGACGTCCTCCATCCGCACCCCGGCGGTCGCGGTGGGGTCGAGGCCAGCGGCACCGTGAACGGTGGCATGGGACATGGGGTTCTCCTGGAGAGGTAGAGGGTGTGACGACGAGGTCGCGCCGTCGCGGTGGGGGCTCCGGATCACCGGAGCGCACCGAGGGCGGTGGACGGGTCCGCGGAGACGACGGGGCGCAGAGAGACGGCGGCTCCGGCCAGCCCGAGGACCGCCAGGAGGAGGGCGGGGAGCACGGTGGTGGCGGGCGAGACGACGTAGGGCACCGCCCCTGGCGCCACCACCCCGAACAGCGCGGCGATCCCCACGCCGCCTCCGATGCCCACCACCAGGACGATCGCCGCCTGGCCGACGGAGTCGCGCACCACCGCGGCGGTGGACGCACCCAGGGCCTTGAGCACCGCGACGTCACGGCGGCGCTGCAGGCCCCAGACAGCGAAGAACGCTCCCACGACCAGCGCGGTGACCGCCAGCAGCATGAACGTCATGGTGTTCAGCGAGGTGTTCTCGGCGCGGTGCGAGGGCAGCGAGGACACCAGGCCCTCGGCGTCGACCCCCGTCAGACCGGGCTGGGCCGCCGGGCCCCTGGACGCCCCCGGCCCCTCGGATGAGACGGCGAC
>NZ_JADDKI010000245.1:0-4009 GCF_015356725.1 Dietzia sp. SYD-A1 | reverse complement strand
GGTCGACACCGTGCTCCCGCGCGGCACCGACGATTCGTCGGACCCGCGAGACGGGGTCGGCGCCAGGGGGCCGCACCCTGGTGTGGGTGGCGGCGTCCTCGGTCACGATCGGCACGGGGTCATGGTGTCCCGGCCGGGCTCCCGGGGCAAGACCTTCCCTGCCCCGGCGGCGACGGGAGGCGAGGACCCGCCATCCCCGGGGACGACCCGCACGGCCACCGGATTCGGACCCGGGCCCCCGACTACGCGATGATGACCGGGTGAACCAGAGCGAAAGCCCCCGATCGGCGGACGGATCGACCCCTGATCACGACCCGCGTCTGTTCCCCCGGGTCACGGCCTACCGGTTCCGTCGCGGCACCCTGCGTCCGGGCCAGCAACGCAACTGGGAGGAGCACTGGCCCACCTACGGCCGCAACGTCGCGGACGAGGTGATCGACCCGGAGGTCATGTTCGGTCGCGTCGCACCGCTGATCGTCGAGATCGGGTCCGGGACGGGGACGTCCACCGCGGCGATGGCGGCAGAGGAGCCGGACCTGGACGTGATCGCCGTCGAGGTCTACCAACCCGGCCTGGCCCAGCTCCTGGGGATGATCCTGCGAGAGGGCCTCGAGAACGTCCGGATGATCCGCGGCGACGGGGTGGATGTGCTCACCAACATGATCGCGCCGGCGAGCCTGACCGGGGTGCGTGTGTTCTTCCCGGATCCGTGGCCCAAGGCGCGCCACCACAAGCGCCGGCTCCTGCAGTCGGGGACGTTCGCCCTGATCTCCTCGCGCCTCCGTCCCGGCGGCGTACTCCACGTGGCTACCGACCACGCCGACTACGCCGACTGGATCGCCGAGACCGGCGACGCCGAACCGTCACTCGAGCGGCTCGACGCCACGACCGGGGACGGACACGTACCGTTCAGTCTGAAACGACCCGTGACGAAGTTCGAGGGCAAGGGTCTTCAGGAGGAGCGAGTGATCAACGAGTTCCTCTGGCGTCGCAGAGACTGACACACCCGAATCTCCGAGAAGGCCGAGGCTGTAGACGATGACCCCACCTGACGGACCGGACGACCACGAGATCACCGACGTGGTGCCGCCCGACGACCCGGGCCTGGTGCTGCTCGTCTGGGACGCGCCCAACGTGGACATGGGCCTCGGGTCCATCCTCGGCGGACGCCCCACGGCCCTCTACCGGCCACGCTTCGACGCGCTCGGGCGGTGGCTGCTCGGGTACGCGGCCGAGTTGTCGGTGAGCTCGGGCGACACCCTCGAGGCCGAGGCGACCGTCTTCACCAACATCGTCCCGGGTACCTCGGACAATGTCCGCCCCTGGGTCGAGGCCCTGCGCAACGTCGGCTTCGCCGTCTTTGCCAAGCCCAAGACCAGCGAGGACTCGGATGTCGACGACGACATGCTCGAGCACATCGACCGGCGCGCCGAGTCCGGTCGGCTCGCGGGCGTGGTGGTGGCCTCCGCCGACGGCCAGGCGTTCCGCGAACCGTTGGAGGATCTCGCCGACGAGATCCCCGTCACCGTCATCGGTTTCCGGGAGCACGCCACCTGGGCCGTCCAGCACGACACGATCCGATTCCTCGACCTGGAGGACATCCCGGGTGTGTTCCGGGAGCCCCTGCCCCGGGTCAGCCTCGAGAACCTGCCGGACGAGGGGGCCTGGTTGCAGCCGCTCCGGCCACTCACCGCCCTGCTCACCTCGCGTTAGGAGCGCGCCGCCGTGTTCAACTCACTCGGGCGTGTCGTCGCCCGCCGCCGCATCCTCGTCACGGTCGTCATGGTCGTGGTCATGGCCGCGCTCAGCGTGGCGGGCAGCATGTTCGGAAACGCCTTCGGCCAGGGCGGCTTCGAGGACCCGGAGAGCGGGTGGGCGACGGCCGAGCGGCTCGAGCAGGAGGCGTACGGCCGTGACGCGCTCGGCGACGTCGTCGTCAGCTACCACGCCCCCGAGGGCACCACGGTCGACGATCCGGCCTTCCAGGAGCCCATCCGCGCCTCGCTCGACTCGATCCGCACGGAGTTCCCGGACGAGGTCACCGGCGTGACCAGCTTCGTGTTCAACCAGTCCCCCGCCCTGGTCAACCGGGACGAGGGCATCGCCGTGGCCTCCATCCAGATCGCCGGCGAGGAGGAGGAGATCCTCCAGAACTTCCGGGTGATCGAGGACCGGATCGACGTCGACGGGATCCAGACCGACGTCGCGGGGGTGCAGGCCGTCGCCGGTGCGTTGCAGGACGGCATGGACGCGGACCTCGTGCGCGCGGAGCTGATCGCGCTCCCGCTGGTGTTCCTGCTGCTCATCGTGGTCTTCGGCGGGGTCGTCGCCGCCTTCCTGCCCGTTGCGGTGGGGGTGCTGACGATCGTGGGCTCGCTCGGTGCTCTGCACCTGCTCTCGCTGGTCACCCCGGTGAACTCCTTCGCCCAGAACGTGGTGACCCTGATCGGTCTGGGCCTGGCCATCGACTACGGGTTGTTCGTGGTGAGCCGGTTCAGGGAGGAGATGGCCGAGGGGTATCCGCCGGACGCGGCGGTGCGACGCGCGGTGGCCACCGCCGGTCGGACGGTGGTGTTCTCCGCGGTCATGGTGGGCGTGACCCTGTCCGGCCTGCTCATCTTCCCGCAGGACTTCCTCAAGTCGGTGGCCTATGGCGCGATCGCCGCGGTGATCCTCGCCGCCGCACTGTCGGTGACCCTGCTGCCGGCCGTTCTGATGATGCTCGGTCACCGCGTCGACATGCTCGGCATCACACGCCTGCAGCGCCACCGCTCACGGGAAGAGGTCGAGAACGGCCTGTTCGGTCGCATCGCGGACTTCTCCATGAAGCGCCCGGTGGCCGTGGCGGTCCCGGTCGTGGTGGTCCTGGTCGCACTGATCATCCCGTTCTCCGGGGTCAAGTTCGGCGGCATCAACGAGACCTACCTCCCGCCGGACAACCCGACCCGCGTGGCACAGGAACAGTACGACCAGAATTTCCCCGGAACCCGCACGGACCCGGTCAAACTCGTCGTGATCGGATCGGACGGCACCACCCTGTCGCAGATCCGCTCCGCGGCGAACGAGGCACCGGGACTGACCGGACCGTTCCAGTTCGCCCGGTCCGGTGAGCAGGACGCTCAGGGTCGCGACGTGGTGGTCCTGCAGACCGGCGTCGTCGACCGCAACGCGGCCACCGACACCGTCGAGTACCTGCAGGCGTTCCCGATCCCCGCCGGGACCGAGGTCTACGTGGGCGGTAACCCGGCGATGGAACGCGATTCGGTGGAGGCCCTGGTCGACGGGCTGCCGTGGTTCGTGCTCTACGTCCTCATCGCCACCACCATCCTCATGTTCCTGGCGTTCGGTTCGCTGGTGCTGCCGATCAAGGCCGCGATCATGAACCTGCTCGGACTGGGCGCCACGCTCGGGATCCTCACGTGGATCTTCGTCGACGGTCATCTCGCCGGCCTGCTCGGGTTCACACCGGGGCCGCTGACGTCGCCCGTGGTCGTGCTCCTCATGGCGATCATCTACGGCCTGTCCACGGACTACGAGGTGTTCCTGGTGTCCCGGATGGTGGAGGCCCGTTCGCGCGGGGCCCGCACCGCAGAGGCCATCCGCAACGGGGTGGCCCACACCGGTCGGATCATCACCTCGGCGGCGCTCATCCTCATCGTGGTGACCGGCGCCTTCGCGTTCTCGGACATCGTGATGATGAAGTACATCGCCTTCGGCATGATCGCCGCGCTCATCATCGACGCCACCGTCATCCGTATGCTGCTCGTGCCGTCGGTGATGCAGATGCTCGGCACCGACAACTGGTGGGCGCCGAAGTGGATGAAGCGCGTCCAGGAGCGGGTCGGCCTGGGCGAGGCCGAGATCGACGACGAGCCCGAACTCCTGGTCGCGGGTCCGGGGCGGGTCGGGTCGGCGGGCGCCGGTGTGCCGGTCACAGCCCCGGCCGGGCCCGTGGACGGACGGTCGACCTCCGGGCCCGCCGACGCGGTGGACGTGCGGTCCCCGGCGA
>NZ_JADDKI010000024.1:0-9857 GCF_015356725.1 Dietzia sp. SYD-A1 | reverse complement strand
GCCCCGGCGACCGCCTCCCGGGGGGAGTTGCCGGTCCGGGCGCTCACCGGGCCGGTCCCCGCGACCGGGTTCGCCCGGCACGTCGTCGACGATCTGGGCCGGTACGGTCCGGTCAACCTCCTGGCCGGCGACCTCGACGAGTTGTGGTGGGCGTCCAACCGCTCCGTCCGGGGGCCGCTGCGGCTGGACACGGGGGTCCACGGACTGTCCAACGCGGCGCTGGACACCCCGTGGCCGAAGGTCGTCGGCGCGGTGCGCGACGTCACGGCGCTGATGGGGACCGGGACGATCTCGGGTCAGGACTGGGCGGGCCCCCTTCTCGACCTGCTCGCCGATCGCCGCAAGGCACCGCTCGGGCACCTCCCACGGACCGGGGTCCCGCTCTGGCACGAGTGGCGCCTGTCGTCGCGGTTCGTCCGGATCGGCCGGTGGTACGGGACCCGGTCGACGACGGCGGTGCGGATCGACGAGCACGGCACGGCTGATGTGGTCGAGCGCACCTGGGACTCCCGGGGACGCGCCGCGGGGACGGTCACCACGAGGATCTGAGTGGAGCGCAGATCCGTGCGGTGGCCGCCCCCCGGGAGACGATCGCGTCGGTGCGTGAGCCGTGGCCCGTGGCCCTTCTAGCCCACGGTCCAGGTGTTGCTGCCGTCGAGCAGGGCCTGGAGGTCCGACGGGGCGGTCTCCTTGGCGGCGGCGACCTGGGCGCGGGCCTGGTCGTCGTAGGTCTCGCGCTGGACCTGCCGGATGATCCCGGTGACGGTGTACTCGAGATCCTGGCTGGACAGGTTCGCCAGCGCGTGCGCGTAGGAGGGGTCCTCGGCATGGGCGTCGTGGACGACGATGTCGGCCTCGTCGACCTCGGCGGTCGCCGCGACCTTCAGCGAGAACCCGGAGCGGACCACGCAGTGCTGGCCCTCGTCGCCGAAGATGATCTTCTCGCCGTGGCGGACCCCGATGAGGTGGTTTCCGGCGTCCTCCTTGCGCAACAGGTCGAACGACCCGTCGTTGAAGATCGGGCAGTCCTGCAGGATCTCCACGAAACTGGTGCCGCGGTGACGGGCGGCGGCGTCGAGGACCTCGGTCAGCCCCTTGCGGTCCGAGTCCAGGGCGCGGGCCACGAAGCTCGCCTGGGCGCCGAGCACCAGAGACAGCGGGTTGAACGGGTGGTCCAACGAGCCCATGGGGCTCGACTTGGTGACCTTGCCCGACTCCGAGGTGGGCGAGTACTGGCCCTTGGTCAGCCCGTAGATCCGGTTGTTGAACATCAGGATGTTGAGGTTGACGTTCCGGCGCAGGGTGTGGATCAGGTGGTTGCCGCCGATCGACATGGCGTCGCCGTCACCGGTGACCACCCATACCGACTGGTCGGGACGGGCGGTGGCCAGGCCGGTCGCGATCGCCGGGGCGCGCCCGTGGATCGAGTGCATGCCGTAGGTCTCGAGGTAGTACGGGAAGCGGCTCGAGCAGCCGATCCCGGAGATGAACGTGATGTTCTCCCGCTTGAGACCGAGCTTGGGCAGCAGGGCACGGATGGTGGCCAGGATGACGTAGTCGCCACACCCGGGGCACCACCGCACCTCCTGGTCCGAGGTGTAGTCCTTGGGCTTCTGCGGTGCGTCGCTCTTGGGGACGGAGGCCAACGCGTCCAGGGGCAGCGGGCTGCCGACGAGTCCGGTTTCGGTGGTGGTCATGGAAGTCCTCTCCTCGCTCGCGGGTCAGCGGGTTCGGTTGGCGGTGGTGGTGCCGGTGGCGGTGTGGCCGATCCGCCGGTGACGCGCGGCGGGCTCGCCGGTCGTGGTGATGACCCCGTCGAGCGCCAGCCGGTACTTGTCGTGCTCGGTGTGGGTGAGCCGACCGGCGAACTCCGCCTCGATGGCGGTCTGCAGTTCCTCGGCCGAGAACGCCATGCCGTGCACCTTGGTGATGGGCTGGATCTGCGCCGGGAAGCGGGCCTTGAGCAACATCGCGAGCTGGCCCAGGTTCATCTCCGGGACGAGCACCCGGTGGTACCTGGCCAGCACCTCGCCGATGTTGTCGGGCAGCGGGTTGAGATGTCGGACGTGCGCACGGGCCACGCGGTGCCCGTTGGCGCGGGCGCGACGGACCGCCTCACCGATGGGGCCGTAGGACGATCCCCAGCCCACCACCAGGACCTCGGCATCGCCGGACGGGTCGTCGACCTCGAGGTCGGGTACGTCGATGAGCGCGATCCGCAGGGCCCGGGTGCGGGTCATGAGGTCGTGGTTCTCCGCCGTGTAGGAGATGTTGCCGGTGCCGTTGGCCTTCTCCAGGCCGCCGATGCGGTGCTCGAGACCCGCCTCACCCGGTATCGCCCAGTCGCGAGCCAACGTCTCCGGGTCGCGGGCGTACGGCAGGTAGTCCCCGGCGGCCTCGGTGTCACCGTCCGCGCCGGTCGCGGGCGCGGTGGCGAGGTTCTTCTCGATGGCCGGCAGGTCGGCCACGTCGGGCAGGAGCCACGGTTCGGAGCCGTTGGCGATCGCGCCGTCGGACAGCACGATGACGGGGGTGCGGTAGGTGACCGCGATCCGCGCCGCCTCCCGGGCGATCTCGAAGCAGTCCGAGGGCGACTGCGGGGCGATCACCGCGACGGGCGATTCCCCGTTGCGCCCGAACAGCGCCTGCAGAAGGTCCGACTGCTCGGTCTTGGTGGGCAGCCCGGTCGAGGGGCCGCCGCGCTGGACGTCGATGATCACCAGCGGCAGCTCGGTCATCACGGCCAGGCCGATGGCCTCCGACTTGAGCGCCAGACCGGGGCCGGAGGTCGAGGTGACCCCCAGTGCCCCGCCGTAGGACGCGCCGAGGGCGGCACCGATTCCGGCGATCTCGTCCTCCGCCTGGAAGGTGGTCACGTCGAACTGCTTGAGCTTGCTCAACTCGTGCAGGATGTCCGAGGCGGGCGTGATGGGGTAGGTGCCCAGGAAGACCGGCATGTCCGCCGACCTGCCCGCGGTGACCAGGCCGTAGGCCATCGCCGTGTTGCCGGTGATCTGGCGGTAGCGACCCTTGGGCAGCTGGGCCGGCTGGATCTCGTACTCGGAGGCGAACGCCTCGGTGGTCTCGCCGTAGTTCCAGCCCGCCCGCAACGCCAGCAGGTTGGCCTGCAGGATCGTCGGCTTCTTCTTGAACTTGTCGCCCAGGAAGGTCTCGATCGAGTCGACCGTGCGGCCGTACATCCAGGTGAGGAGTCCGAGCGCGAACATGTTCTTGCAGCGCTCGGCGTCCTTCTTGCCCACGTCCACGGACTCGACCGCACCGATGGTCAGCGTGCCCATGGCCACCTCGTGCACCTGGAACGCCTCGAAGGCGGGGGAACCGAGCGGGTTGGACTCGTAGCCGACCTTGGTGAGGTTGCGCTTGGTGAACTCGTCGGAGTTGACGATGAGGATGCCACCGGAGGGCAGGTCGTCGATGTTCGCCTTGAGTGCGGCCGGGTTCATCGCCACGAGCACGTCGGGGCGGTCCCCGGCGGTGAGGATGTCGTAGTCCGCGATCTGGATCTGGAAGCTCGACACCCCGTGGATCGTGCCCTGGGGGGCCCGGATCTCGGCCGGGTAGTTGGGCTGGGTCGCCAGGTCGTTGCCGAAGGCCGCCGCCTCCGAGGTGAACTGGTCACCGGCGAGCTGCATGCCGTCTCCGGAGTCGCCCGCGATGCGGATGACCACCTTGTCCAGCTTGGTCTTGGACGCATTGCCCACCGCTGCTGACCTCCGTTGTGTCTGAGATGATCGGGGCTGGTCGTGACTCCCGTACGGCCACCGACGGTACGCCGGTTCGGGCGCGACTCGTCACCCCGACGGAATTGGAAAACGGTAACACGTTCCAGTTCGGCGTGGTTCCCGCTTCTGCCCACCATAGACCGGTCTGTCTATCGGTGCCAATCCGGCGTCGTGTCGAACGCCCTTCTGCTGCTCGTGAGGGGTGTCCGTGACCGGGGACGACGACGAACCGACCCGATGCGACGCGTGACAGATATATAGGGATGCGGCTGTGCACCTTCCCGGGTCGGCCCGCCGGTCCCCGCGCCGCTTTCCGCGGCGACGTCCGGGGCACCTCCGCATGGGGGAGGAGTCGATCGGCGCGGGTGCCCGTCCGCCGCCCGGGGGCGGGCCGGCGCCGAACGCGACTCTTCCGAAGCGCCCCTGGCCTGGTATGAATTCTCATAGACAGGCCCCGGCACGCGTACCGTATCCGGGACCGGACGTCGGTGGCGCACGTCGCCGACGTATCAGCGCAGGTTGGGAGCGGTTCAGTGGCGAGCAAGCAGACAGCATCGGGCGGGAAGCGGAGCCTGGTGATCGTCGAGTCCGCCACCAAGGCCCGCAAGATCCAGCCGTACCTGGGGTCCGACTACGTGGTCGAGGCGTCCGTCGGGCACATCCGCGACCTGCCGAAGGGGGCCGCCGACATCCCGGCCAAGTACAAGAAGGAGCCCTGGGCCCGACTGGGCGTGGACCCGGAGCACAACTTCGAGCCGATCTACGTGGTGAGCGCGGACAAGAAGAAGAAGGTCTCGGAGCTCAAGAAGGAGCTGGCGGGCGTGGACCAGCTCCTGCTGGCCACCGACCCGGACCGTGAGGGCGAGGCGATCGCCTGGCACCTTCTCGAGGTGCTCAAGCCCAAGGTCCCGGTCAAGCGGATGGTGTTCCACGAGATCACCAAGCCGGCCATCCTCGCCGCCGCCGAGAACACCCGCGAGCTGGACACGGACCTCGTCGACGCCCAGGAGACCCGCCGGATCCTCGACCGTCTCTACGGCTATGAGGTCTCTCCTGTGCTGTGGAAGAAGGTCATGCCGCGGCTCTCGGCGGGTCGCGTGCAGTCCGTGGCCACCCGCGTGATCGTCGAGCGGGAGCGGGAGCGCATGGCGTTCGTCGCGGCCGACTACTGGGACATCACCGCGACCCTGACGACCCGCGAGGCCACCGGCGGCGACGCCGGTGAGCCGCGCAGCTTCAACGCCCGCCTCGCCGCGGTGGACGGCGCCCGGGTGGCGCAGGGGCGCGATTTCGGCCAGGACGGTCGACTCAAGACCTCCGGCGCGGCCAAGGACGCGGTGGTGCTCGACGAGTCCGCGGCCCGCGCGCTGTCGGACGCGCTGGACGGCGCCGACTTCGTCGTCGACTCCGTCGAATCCAAGCCGTACACCCGCCGCCCCTACGCGCCGTTCATGACCTCGACGCTGCAGCAGGAGGCCGGCCGCAAACTGCGCTACACCTCCGAGCGCACCATGCGCATCGCGCAGCGGTTGTACGAGAACGGCTACATCACCTACATGCGCACCGACTCCACCACCCTGTCCGAGGGCGGCATCGCGGCCGCCCGCGCGCAGGCCACGGAGCTGTACGGCAGCGAGTACGTCTCGCCCACCCCGCGGCAGTACACCCGCAAGGTCAAGAACTCGCAGGAGGCGCACGAGGCCATCCGTCCGGCGGGGGAGTCCTTCGCCACCCCCGGCCAGCTGCACGGCGTCCTGGACGCCGAGGAGTACCGCCTGTACGAGCTCATCTGGCAGCGCACCGTCGCCTCCCAGATGGCCGACGCCAAGGGCACCTCGGTGAGCATCCGCATCACGGGCGCCGCGGGACAGAACCCGTCCGGGTACGAGCGGGCGACCTTCGCGGCCTCGGGCCGCACCATCACGTTCCCCGGTTTCCTCAAGGCCTACGTGGAGGCGACCGAGGAGCCCGGTGAGCCCTCGGACAAGCCGATGGCGGACGACGCCGAGCGGCGGCTGCCGCGACTGAGCGAGGGGCAGGACCTCACGGGGTCGGACCTGTCCGCCGACGGCCACACCACCAGCCCCCCGGCCCGCTACACCGAGGCGAGCCTGGTCAAGGTCATGGAGGAGATGGGGATCGGCCGCCCCTCGACCTACGCCAGCATCATCCGCACCATCCAGGACCGCGGGTACGTGTACTCCCGGGGCAACGCGCTCGTGCCCAGCTGGGTGGCCTTCGCCGTGGTCGGGCTGCTCGAGCAGAACTTCGGTCGGTTGGTGGACTACGACTTCACCTCGCTCATGGAGGACGAGCTCGACGAGATCGCCGAGGGGCGCGAGAACCGGGACGACTGGCTGCGTCGTTTCTACTTCGGGGACCCCGGCGCGTCCGGGCCCGACGGTGGCGCCGGGGACGCGGGCCACGCGGTCGGGCTCAAGAACCTCATCGACGTCAACCTCGAGGCGATCGACGCCCGCAGCATCAACTCCATCCGGGTCTTCGACGACGCCGAGGGACGACCGGTCCACGTCCGCGTCGGGCGGTACGGTCCGTACCTCGAGCGCATGGTCGCGGGGGAGGACGGCGAGCAGGAGTCGCAGCGCGCCAACCTCCCGGAGGGGATGAGCCCCGACGAGCTCACGCTCGAGGTGGCCGAGAAACTCTTCGCCACCCCCCAGGACGGGCGTCCCCTCGGTGTGGATCCGGAGACGGGTCACGAGATCGTGGTCAAGGACGGCCGCTTCGGGCCCTACGTCACCGAGAAGCTGCCCGAGCCCACCGACGAGGAGAAGGCGCGGTGGGCGGAGAAGGTGCTCGCCGACGCCGAGGCGGAGAAGAAGCGTATCGACGCCGAACGCGACGCCGCGATCGCCGCCGCGGAGACCGACGAGGCCAGAGCCGAGGCCAAGAAGGCGGCGACGAAGGCCAAGTCCGCCGTGACCCGCAAGGCCAAGAAGGAGTCCGACAACCCCACGGGCCCCAAGCCCCGGACCGGATCACTGATGCAGTCCATGGAGCCGGCCACGATCACGCTGGAGGAGGCGCTCAAGCTGCTGTCCCTGCCACGGACCCTGGGCGTCGACCCCGCGAGCGGCGAGGAGATCACCGCTCAGCTCGGTCGGTACGGTCCCTACCTGAGGAAGGGCACCGACTCGCGGACACTGGACACCGAGGACGCCGTGTTCACCATCACCCTCGAGGAGGCTCTGAAGATCTACTCGGAGCCCAAGCGTCGGGGTCGGCAGGCCGCCGCCCCCAAGGCGCTGCGCGAGATGGGGGTCGACGAGGTCTCCGGCAAGCAGATGCTGGTCAAGGACGGGCGCTTCGGGCCGTACGTCACCGACGGTGAGTCGAACGCGTCGCTGCGTAAGGGCGACACCGTGGAGACGCTCACCGACGCGCGCGCCTCGGAACTGTTGTCCGAGAGGCGGGCCAAGTCGCCGCCGCCCAAGAAGGCCGCGGCGAAGAAGGCCGGGGGAAAGGCGACGAAGAAGGCCCCGGCCCGGACGTCACCGGCGAAGAAGGCCACCGCGGGACGCTGACCCCCGCGGGCACCCCGCCCATACCCGGTGCCGGGGCTCGGCCGGGGGGCGCTCAGGCGCCGGCGGCCTCTACTCCCTCGACGGAGGGGCGCAGCGCGACGTTGCCCGACTGCCACCGGTCCGCGAGGGTCGGCCGCAGTGGTCTGGCCAGCTGTGTCATGATTCCGCGGCCCCGCAGCTCGACGCTTCGGCCCAACACCCACCTCGCGGCTTCGGGCGCGTCCGCGTTGCGGATCGCCGCCGCCGACGCCAGCACGTGCCCCTGCTCCGACTTGGCCAGGGTGGTCAACCGTGCGGCCTCGTTGACCGGGTCGCCGATCACGGTGTACTCGAAGCGCTTGGCGTGCCCGATGTGGCCGGCGATCACGGTGCCGTAGGAGACCCCGATGCCCGCCGACAGCGGGGAGAGACCCGCGAGCTGGCTCTGTAGGGCGCGGGCGGCCCGCAGCGCCCGCCCCGCCTCGTTCTCGACCTCCAGAGGCGCGCCGAAGACGGCGAGGAGTGCGTCACCCTGGAACTTGTTGATGTAGCCGCCGTTGGAGTCGACGGCCTCCACCGCGATGCGGAAGAACTCGTTGAGCACGGCGACGACCTCGGCCGGCTCGTGTGCGGCGGCGAACTCCGTCGAACCGGTGAGGTCGACGAAGAGCACCGCGACCTGCTTCTCCTGGCCCCCGAGCTCCGTCCCGCGTTCGAGTGCGTGGCGGGCGACCTCCTCGCCGACGTAGCGACCGAAGAGGTCCTGGATCGCCTCGCGCTCCTGGAGTCCGGTCACCATCTCGTTGAAGCCCTGGCCCAGTCGGCCGATTTCGGAACTGTCGTAGATCGTGACGCGGGCCTCCAGATCGCCCTTCTTGACCCGCCCGACGCCCGCCTGCATCTCGCGGACGGGATCCGCGATGGAGTCCGAGACCAGGCCCATGCCTATCGCGCCCGCGATCACGGCGACGCTGGCCATCACCGCGAGGGCGACGAGGATGTGTCCCGGGTCGTCGCCGAACAACCCGACCCACTGCCCGGTGAGGATCAGCAGGATCCCGGCGACGGGGATGACGGTGGTGAGAGCCCAGCCCAGGAAGATGCGACGACGGACCCCCGGGACGTGCCTGTTGGCGGGGACGCCCCGAGCGAGGGCGCGGACGGTGATCGGCCGCATGATCCGCTCGGCCTGGAGGTAGGAGATGAGGCAGGTGGTGGTCCCGCCGAGGATGCTCGTCACGCCCACGACCAGGGCGAGTCGGGGGGAGTGGCCCACGTTGGCGACGACGAAGACGACCGTGCCGAGCAGCCACATGGTGCCGGAGATGAGCGCTTGGTGGAACGGGAGCTTCAGGGCCCGGTTGCGGATCGCCCCGCCGAACTCCTCACCCGAGCGGTCGACCCGGAGGACCGGGAGCAGGAGCAACGTCGAGGCGATGACCCCGCCGATGAAGGCGAGCACCAGGTAACCGATGAACAAGTACTGGTTGAGGAACCGGAACTGCTCCAGGTCGAGGAAGCGGTCCATCGGCAGGACGAAGCGCAGGAACGCGAAGACGAACACCGCGCCGATGATGTTGGCCTGCACCATCGTGAGGGCGTAGACGGGCCAGGGGGTGGCCCACAGCCACCGGAACAGCCTGACCCATCGCTCCATTGGGCCAAGGGTAGTCCCAGCCCCCGTCACGGGCCCGGAGGTGTGACGGACTGCGGCGATATGGTGGGGCCATGCCAGGGGTGTTCGATCGGTTGGCCGGTCAGGCCGACGTCGTGGGGGAGTTGACCGCTGCGGCGTCGGCCGCGCGTGCGCGGGTCCCCGGCCAGGGGTGGGATGAGGCGGACGCGCGAATGGTCCACGCGTGGCTGTTCACCGGCCCGCCGGGCAGTGGACGGAGCGTCGCCGCCACGTGTTTCGCCGCCGCGTTGCAGTGCGAGCACCCGGAGGTCGTGGGCTGTGGGGAGTGCCGGTCCTGTCACACCGTCCTGGCGGGGACCCACGCGGATGTCCACCTCCTGGCGCCGCAGGGGGTCAACATCCTCCTCAAGGACGTCAAGGAGACCATCCACCGCGCCGCCAGCCGGCCCAGCACCGGGCGCTGGCAGATCGTCGTGGTGGAGGAGGCGGACCGGCTCACCGAGCAGTCCGGTAACGCCCTGCTCAAGGTGGTGGAGGAGCCGCCGAGCCGCACGGTCTTCCTGTTGTGCTCGCCCACGACGGATCCGATGGACATCATGGTCACACTGCGGTCCCGCTCGAGGAACGTCGCCCTGCGTCAACCCGACGCGGCCGCCGTCGAGGCCGCGCTCCTCGCCGATGGGGGGATCGATCCGGAACGGGCGAGGTGGGCGGCGGCCGTCTCCTCCGGTCACATCGGCCGCGCGAGGTGGTTGGCCACCGACGAGGCCACGCGTGAACGCCGCGACGTGGTGTTGGAACTGCCCATGGTCATGCACAACCCCGGCCGGGCCTTTCCGCTGGCGGACCGGTTGGTCAGCGCGGCCGAGCAGGAGGCGCTGGCCCGGAACACCCCGAACGACGAGCGTGAAGTGGAGGAACTGCGCACCGCGATGGGTGTGGGCGGGACCGGGA
>NZ_JADDKI010000244.1:0-3051 GCF_015356725.1 Dietzia sp. SYD-A1 | reverse complement strand
GCCCCGACGGGCGGGCCGGTCGAGACGGGGCCCCGGTGACCGAGATCCGTCTGCTCGGGTGGCGGCCGTCGGTGATCCGTGCCGACGGGTCGAGCATCGACCTCACCCCGCGACGGGCGGAGTTGCTCGCGTTGTTGGCGTCCCGGGAGGCCTGGTCGGCGCGGTCCCTGTCCGAGGCGCTCTACGGTGACGGCGACGCCACGGCCACGGTCCGGGGGGAGGTGCGCAGGCTCCGTCAGCTCACCGGCCTGTCGATCGACTCCCAGCCGTACGCCCTGGCCCCGCACGAGAGGCGATGCGTGGACTACCTCTCGGTGCAGCATCCCGACGATCTCCTGCCCCATTCGGACATCCCGGCCATCATCGATCTGCGGTACGGGATCTGACGCCACGGGTCCGATGCCACCGGTCTGACGCCCACGGGGTCGGCGCGACCGGAGCACCGCCGGTCCGGGGTGGCACAATCTGCAGACATGACGCCTGAGACCACGGGACGCACGCTCCGCCAGCCGCGCACGCTCGACCAGTCGTCCAAACTCAAGGACGTCCTCTACGAGATCCGTGGCCCCGTGCTCGCGCGGGCGAACCAGCTCGAGGCGGAGGGCCACCGGATCCTCAAGCTGAACATCGGCAACCCCGCGCCCTTCGGGTTCGAGGCACCGGACGTGATCATGCGCGACATGATCGCGGCTCTCCCCCATGCGCAGGGCTACTCGGAGTCCAAGGGCATCCTGTCGGCCCGCCGGGCGATCTTCACGCGCTACGAGTTGGTGCCCGATTTCCCCCACCTGGATGTGGAGGACATCTACCTGGGCAACGGAGTCTCCGAGCTCATCACGATGACGATGCAGGCCCTGCTCGACGACGGCGACGAGGTCCTCATCCCGGCGCCGGACTATCCGCTCTGGACCGCCATGACCTCGCTCGCGGGCGGCAGGCCCGTCCACTACCTCACGGACGAGGACGACGACTGGAATCCGTCACTCGAGGACATCGCCTCGAAGATCACGCCCAGGACCAAGGCCATCGTGGTGATCAACCCCAACAACCCCACCGGGGCGGTCTACTCCCGCGAGGTCCTGCAGGGGATCGTGGACCTGGCGCGCGAGCACAGTCTGCTCATCCTGGCCGACGAGATCTACGACCGGATCATCTACGACGAGGCCCAGCACACCTCGATCGCCTCGCTCGCGCACGATCTGCTGGTCCTGACCTTCAACGGACTGTCCAAGACCTACCGCGTGGCGGGTTACCGGGCGGGCTGGATGGCGATCACCGGACCGAAGGCGCACGCGGCCGGGTTCCTCGAGGGACTGGAATTGCTGGCCTCGACGAGACTGTGCCCCAACGTGCCGGCGCAGCACGCGATCCAGGTGGCTCTCGGCGGGTACCAGTCGATCGACGAACTGATCGAGCCCGGGGGACGGCTCCACGAGCAGCGCGGCATCGCGTGGGAAAAGCTCAACTCGATCCCGGGGGTGAGCTGCGTCAAGCCGATGGGAGCCCTCTACGTGTTCCCCAGGCTCGACCCGGAGGTCCACGAGATCTACGACGACCGCCTGTTCGCCCTGGACCTTCTCGAGCGCGAGCGCATCCTCGTCACCCAGGGCACGGGGTTCAACTGGCCGAATCCGGACCACTTCCGGGTGGTCACGTTGCCGGCCGGCCGGGACCTCGCCGTGGCGATCGAGCGGATCGGCAACTTCCTGGCCTCATACCGTCAGTAGACCCGGGACTCTCACGCACGCGTGCCGACGGTCGCCCGGTCCAGTTCCTCCGAGGTCACGTCCCGGGAGAGCCACACCGCGGCCGCTGTGGTGAGCGGGACGCACAGCGCCAGCGCGATCGCGCCGACGAGCGACCGCATCAGCTCCACCGCCACGACATCGGACGTGAGGATCGACAGCGGCGAGCGGGTTCCCAGCGAGAACAGCAGCAGCAGGGGGAGCGCCGACCCGGTGTACGCGAGCACCAGGGTGTAGACCATCGAGGCCACGTGGTCGCGTCCTACGCCCATCGCGGACCGGAACACCTCGACGGGGCCGGCGTGGGGGTCGAGGTGGCGCATCTCGAACACGGTCGCGGACTGGCTCACGGTGACGTCGTTGAGCACGCCGAGCGCGCCGATGATGAAGCCGGCGAGCAGGAGCCCGGTGAGCGAGACGTGCTGCACGAACACCTGGACCTGGGTCGTGGAGTCGCCACTGAGCCCGGTGATCCTGGTCGTCTCGATGACCACCCAGCTCAGTAACGCCGCCGCCAGCATCGCGGACAGCGTTCCGAGCAGGGCGGCGTGGGTCTTGAGGTTGATGCCGTGCACCACGTAGATCACCAGATAGAGGACGGCGGAGCCGCCGATGATGGCCACCAGGATGGCCGGATTGCCGTCCAGGATCGAGGGGAGGACGAACCCCACGACGACGATGAGGGCCACCACGATCCCGATGAGGGCCCGCAGTCCCTTCCATCGCCCGACGGCGACCATCACCGCGGCGCCCACGAGGAGCCACAGGGCCATGGGCACGGTCCGCGTGAAGTCCTCGAAGGCGTAGATGTCGGTGGCTCCCTGGGGTGAGCGGCCGAGCTGGATCTGGTCGCCGGCGCCGAGTTCCGGCGATCCGGGCCCGGGCGGGATCTCCAACAGCACCTCCCGGCCGGCGTCCGGGCCGGTGTCGAGTCGCACTATCGAGCGCGGGCACTCGGGGCCGGGGAACCGGGGGTCGAGCGGCGGCCCGGGCAGGACCCGCCCGTTGTCGGGGGAGCCGCACGGCGCCATCTCGGTGGACACGACCTCGCCTCGCTCGGTCATCACCGAGGCCCCGGACGCCTGGGCGAAATACGGGTCCAGCTCGGGGTCGGTGAAGGTGGGCCAGAGGAGCGCCACCCCGATGATCGTCGCGATCGCGCCCAGGATCAGGGCGACCACCGTGATCCGCCCGGCGCTGCCGGACGGCACGAGGCGGGTCCCGCGCGGGGCGCGCTCGACCCGGTGCCTGTGCCTCTGGCTGGGAGGGGTCGCCGACCGGTCGCTCACGCCGGTAACCCTAACCC
>NZ_JADDKI010000243.1:0-4376 GCF_015356725.1 Dietzia sp. SYD-A1 | reverse complement strand
GGCCGGGTCAACACTAGGAGGCCATACCCCAGCGTGCCAGGGTCAACCGGATCGGTGGGGGCCGGGGTGCCACGCGGCAGTGGTCACGGACAGGGTCTGGTAGCGGCGCCACGGCGAGCGGCGCAGTGGCGAGCGGCTCAGTGGCGAGAGGCGGCTCAGTGGCGAGAGGCGGCTCAGATGCTGCAGCCCACCCACACCGGCTCGGGGTGCAGCTCCACGCCGAACGCCTCGATGACGCCGTCGCGGACCTCGCGCGCCAGCGCGATCACGTCCTCGGCGGTGGCCGAGCCCCTGTTGGTCAGCGCGAGCGTGTGCTTGGTGGACAGTCGGGCGGGGGACGACGACGAGGGATGCCCCTTGCCGAACCCGGCCCGCTCGATCAGCCAGCCCGCGGAGAGTTTGACCCCTCCCGCCGCCGCGAACGCGGGCATCTGCGCCGCCAGCTCGGCTCCGAGCCGGTCGGAGACCCGGGACCGCACCCCCGGGAGCCTGTCCTCGGGGACCACCGGGTTGGTGAAGAAGGACCCGGCGCTCCAGGTGTCGGCGTCGTCGTCGTCGAGCACCATGCCCTTGCCCCGGCGCAGCTCGAGCACGGTGCGCCGCACCAGCGCGGGGTCGGTCCGCTCCCCCGCCCCGACGCCCAGCCGGCCGGCGAGTTCGGCATACCGGATCGGCTCGCTGCGACCGTCGGGGTCGAGCCGGAACTCGACCTCGAGTACCACCGCGGCCGACGAGTTCTTGAGCACGGAGGTGCGGTAGGCCAACCCCAGCGCGTCGGGCCCGACCCACTCGTCGGTACCGGTGGCGCGGTCGTACCAGCGCACGCGGTGCAGCACCTGCGCGACGTCGACGCCATAGGCCCCGACGTTCTGGACCGGGGTGGCGCCCACCGAGCCCGGGATCCCGGACAGGCACTCGAGGCCGCCGTACCCGCGGTCGACGGTGTCCGCCACCAGCTCGTCCCAGGACAGCCCGGCTCCGGCGCGGACGATCATCCCCCCGGGGCCGTCCGTCCCCGCGTCCCGGTAGCGGACCTCGCTGTTGCGGACGGCCACCACCACCAGCTCGAGGTCCCCGTCGGCGACCACCAGGTTCGACCCGCCGCCCAGGACGAGCACCGGCACACCGGCGGCGTCGAGGGCGCCGACCGCGGCCGTGACGGCCTCCGCGGACTCGCACTCCAGCAGCGCGCGGGGACGACCGCCGATCCGCAGGGTGGTGAGATCGGCCAGGCTGGAGTCGGGGACCACCCGGAGACCGGCCACGGTGGACAGCCCGCGGATCACCTCGTCGGCGAGGTCAGCCGGGCGTCGATCGGAGGAAGGCGGGAGCACGCGTCCGAGAGTAACCGCCCCCTTGTAGGGTTTGACCACATGGCGACCCGCTTCTCCCACTCCGCCCGCATCGACGCGCACCTCGAGACCGTGTTCGCCTCGTACGGCGACGAGGCCTTCTGGCACGACCGCCTGGCCGCCATCGGTACCCCCGAGGACTCCCTCGACGAGTTCGTCACCACCGGGGACTCCACCACCGTGACGGTGACCCAGCACATCCCGGACGAGGACATCCCGGACGTGGCCCGCAAGGTCCTGCCCGGCCGCTTGATCATCGTGCGGACCAGCACCTACGCCGAGTTCGACGGGAACCGGTTCACCACCTCCGCCCGGGCGGAGGCCGCGGGTGGACTGGGGATCATCGACGGTGGCTCGGAGTCGCTCTCCGAGGACGGCGTGGTGGTCGAGTCCGCATCGGGCCGGGTCAAGGTGTCCGTCCCGCTGCTGGGCGGCAAGCTCGAGAAGCTGGTCGTGTCCCACCTCACCCGGTTCTTCGACGCCGAGACCGAGCACCTCAACCGCTGGACCGCCGCGCTCTGACCCCCCGCACCGAACCCGGGGTTCTGAGCACGCGCTGAACCGGGGTTCTGCGATCCGGGCCGGTATCGACGACAATTGGCGGAATGCACCCGCGGCACGACACCCAGAGACTTCCCGCTCATGATCGACCCGGCGTCCAGAACGCCGAGACCCAGCAGTTCGCCGCTGGGCCGGGCGCCGATCGGCCCGGTCGCGGCGATACCGGCGGGAGACGTCGCGGCCCGATGATCGCCCTGATCGCCGTCGCCGCGGTGATCCTCCTGGTGGCGGGCGCGGTGGGGCTCGAGTTCGGCACCCGCAACGCGGTGGAGAACCGGATCCAGGAGGAGGTCTCGACCGCCCTCGGCAGCCCGGCGCAGGTCGACCTGGGCGCCCGCCCGGTGCTCCTGTCCTACTTCGGGGGCGACCTCGGCACCGTCCGGATCACCACCGACGGCAGCCCGACGGCGGACGGGGGCGGACCCGCCCCCGCGATCGACATCACCGCCGAGGGAGTGCGGTCCGCCGACGACCTCACCTACGTGGACTCGCTGACCGGGACCGCGTTCGTCTCGGACCAGGCCATGTCGGCGGCCGCGCAACAGGACTCCGCGGGTGACAGCATGCTCGGCGGCCTGATCCAGGTGCAGGAGATCGTCTCGGACCCGGCCTCGGGCACGCTCCGCGTCTCCATCAGCGGACTCGCCGAGGCGGTCGTGACCCCCAGGTTGATCGGCGGCAATCTGGAGATGGATCCGTCCCAGGCGTCGATCCTCGGCTTCGCGCTTCCGCCCGAGCTGCTCGGTGGCACCGTCTCGATGATGGACTCCGCGCTCGCCGAGCTCCCGGAGGGCGTGCAGCTCACCGGGGTCCGGGTGGTCCCGGGGGGCATGGTGGTCGACCTCAGCGGGCGCGACGTCGTCCTGGAGTCGACCCGGTAGCGGGCGGCACATCCGATTCCGTGCGCCTGCTGATCATCGCCGACACCCACGTGCCGACGCGCGCCCGCGATCTCCCGCCCCGCCTGTGGGGGGAGGTCCACGACGCGGACGTGGTGGTGCACGCGGGTGACTGGATGGACGTGGCGCTCCTCGACGCCGTGGAGGAGAGGTCCGCGCGGTTGATCGCGTGTTGGGGCAACAACGACGGCCCCGAACTGCGTGAGCGGCTCCCGGAGGTGGCCCGCGCGACGCTCGAGGGGGTGCGTCTGGCGGTCGTGCACGAGACCGGCCCCACGGCGGGGCGGGACAGGCGCATGAGCGGCTCCTATCCGGACACCGACGTCCTGGTGTTCGGCCACTCTCACATCCCGTGGGACACCGTGGCGCCGGGGGGACCGCGGCTGCTGAACCCGGGGTCCCCGACCGACCGTCGTCGGCAACCGTTCTGCACGTTCATGACCGCCACCCTCGCGGACGGCACGGTGGACGACGTCACGCTGCACCGACTCCCGCCGGCCCGGTAGGCCCGGTGGGCCCGGTAGCCCCACCGACGATCCCGCGAGGGCGGCGCTCGTCGGATTCTGTCACCCTGGGTGCATGAGCTCCCCCACCATGCGCGCCGTGACCCAGGACTCCCTCGGCGCACCGGACGTCCTCGTCGTGTCCGACCGACCCCGCCCCGAGCCACGGACCAACGAGATCCTCGTCCGTGTCAGAGCCGCCAGCGTGAACCCCACCGACTGGAAGCACCGGGCGAACGGCGGTTTCCTCGGCGCGCCACCGTTCGTGCTGGGCTGGGACCTGTCCGGGGTCGTCGAGGAGGTCGGCATCGGGGTGGCCCGATTCGCCCCGGGCGACGAGGTGTACGGGATGCTGTCCTACCCCTTCGGACACGGCGCCCACGCCGACTACGTGACCGCTCCCGCGGCGTGGTTCGCCCCCAAGCCCGCCTCGCTCGACCACGTGCAGGCCGCCGCGCTGCCGCTGGTCTCGCTGACCGCATGGCAGGCGCTCGTGGAGTACGCCGACATCCAGCCCGGGCAGCGGGTACTGATCCACGCCGCGGCCGGCGGGGTGGGGCACGTGGCGGTCCAGATCGCCAAGGCACGCGGTGCGTACGTCATCGGCACCGCCAGCGCCGGCAAGCACGAGTTCCTGCGCGAGCTGGGCGTGGACGAGGCGATCGACTACCGCGAGGTGGACTTCGCCGAGGCGGTCGGCGACGTGGACGCCGTGCTGGACACTCTCGGCGGCGACACGTCCTCGCGTTCACTGCGCACCCTGCGCCCCGGCGGAATCCTGGTGTCGATCCTCCCGGTGGGGTCGGACGATCTCCTCCGCGAGGCCGACGACCTGGGTGTGCGCGCGATCCGCATGCTCGTCGACTCCTCCCGGCACGACCTGCTCTCCGTCACCGACCTCGTGGACCGGGGTGCGCTGCGGGCCCGCGTCTCCGACGTCTTCCCACTCGAGCAGGCGGCGGAGGCGCACCGGCGCGGGGAGACGGGCCGGACCACCGGCAAGATGGTCCTCACGCTCGACTGAGGTGGCGGCCCCGGGCGGCGGGTGGAAGCCGCCGGCC